>JAZNWW010000085.1:0-7932 GCA_045593535.1 Acutalibacteraceae bacterium | reverse complement strand
CCATATATTTACCCTCTGTGTAGTAATCCCGCCAAATAGCCTCATTGGTTTCATTCAAAATTTTGATATTATTTGGGAAATACTTTTCACCAAGTTGCAAACCGTATTCATCGTAATTCTCAAACAAAGATTTTACACCCCGGCGATAATTGCTGGCGCTCTCATTAACAATGTCAAAGGATGGGATTTTAGAAGCATATTCATCTGCAATCTCTTTATAGCGCCGTTCCAAAATTTCTTTTCGCTGTTTTGGGGAATATGTTTCGAGCCATTTCGGAACAAAGTTATTCCATGTCAAACAATGACCTTTCGGCTCAATACCGTATTCGCCACAGAATTTGAGACAGGTATCAGGCGCTGGACGGCGATAGATAAATTCGCTGTCCGTTCTCATGCGCAAATGCCCTTCTTGCGGCTCAAAATCAGACCAATAGAACGGGACTACCGCCTGATTGAACAGATTGACAAAAGCTTCCTTATATTGTATTTCCTTTTCGGGCTTTTCAAAGCTTCCAAGCATAAATGCCGTTGTACCAAAATAGAATGCGTGTTTCTTCTGTTTAACACTAACCTTTTGTCCTGCCTTTGCGGGAAGTTTCAGGGTGAATTGGCCTTTGCGGTGTTTTTCAATGCCTTCCGCATTACGTGCCTCCAGCTTTTCGTCATTTTTTAAAAAGCTCTCTAAAATATAATTTTTGTCCACAAGCTCACCTCATAATCATCAGGACCAAATACGGTCATTTGAAAACTCCTTATCCCATTCGTCTGTCGACTCGAAATAACCTGGGATATTGGGATTAATATGCTGTCTTAAAACCTCTTCATTAAGGTCATCAAAGCCAAGACCCAGTTTCTCGGGAACCTTAATAAATCCATCCTTAAATATAGGATTATCAATACCTTTAACCATATCTGCCCACCACGGAACATCTACCGAGTGGAATTCAAGCGCCAATACATTATGCATAGCTGCTGCAGTATGTACGGCTGCCAAGCAAGCTACAGGGCTTTCTGCCATATGTATAGCAGTTGCAACACCGTATTCGTCAGCAATATCCCCTATTTTCTTAAGTTCTAAAGCACCGCCACAGGTTAAAATATCGGGGTGGATTACAGATACACCGCCCGCTTTGATGAGGGTTTCAAATCCCTCTTTAAGATAAATATCTTCACCAGTACAAATGGGAATGGTAGTAGAATTTTTAAGTCTTACATACTGGTCTGTATACATCCAAGGCACCATATCCTCTATCCAAGCAAGGTTGTAGGGTTCCATTCTACGAGCGAAACGGATGCAATCCTCAACACATATATGTCCGAAATGATCGATAGCTAGAGGCACTTCATAACCAATAACTTCTCTTACCTCTTTAACATAGTTTTCAAGGAAATCAAGGCCCTTTTCGGTTAAATGAATACCTGTATGAGGATGTGCAGTGGTAACAATAGAATAACTCTTTTGGTGCTTTACCATATCCGCTGTAACCGAGCCGCCTTGAACATTAAGAATATGAGAAGCATATTTCTTCATATCCTCAATAAAACCTAAAGGTGCGTTAAGTGTACCCGGTTCATCAAGTAAAAGACCTATACCCAAATCCATTTTGAGGAATGTGAAGCCCATATCCATTCTTTTCTTTAAGGCTAGTCCCATATCATGACCTGTGTGTTTGCCATCAACATCGGTATCACAATATACACGCACCTCATCGCGGAATTTACCGCCCAAAAGCTGGTAAAGAGGCACACCATAGGCTTTACCTGCCAAATCCCAAAGTGCAATTTCAATACCGCTTACACCACCGCCCTGACGAGAAGGACCGCCGAACTGCTTAATTTTGCGGAAGATTTTATCCACATTGCAAGGGTTTTCACCCAAAATACGACTTTTGAGCATTAGTGCATATGTCTTTGAAGAAGCATCACGCACCTCACCAAAACCGCTGATACCTTGGTTTGTATCAATTCGGAGAATAGTACATCTTTTCGGTGCGCCGTCAATATCAACAAAGCGCATATCTGTGATTCTTAAATCTGTTGGGTTAGAACAATAATTCATTTTTTATCACCTCAAAAATTACTATAATTCAATTATATATAAATTTCGATATCAAACAAGTTGTTTTTCGCTATAAAACACTTGATTTTCGCTACTATAACTGTTAAAATTTATTTGAGGTGATACAATGCTTCCCGAAAATCTTGCCATATCAGTTACCGATGTTTTAAACTATCATCAAAAACGCGAAAAACTTTTTGTATCGTCACGCCCCTATTCTGCGATAACACTAAGGTTTAAAACTGCAGGAAAATATATTTGTAAAGGAAAAACCATCTCCTTTGAGCCCAGAAGTATCTGCATCATTCCTGCGGGCGTTGCTTATGAGCGAAACAATTTGGAAGAAGATATCCTTGTTATTCATTTTCACATGTTCAATTACATAATGGAAGAAATTCAGGTATATAAAGTGCCTGACGCTGAAAAATACAAAGTATTGTTCACAAAAGCATTAAGCATTAAATATGAAAATGATATCGGTTCTACCTACCGCATCACATCGGTTGTATATGAAATTTTATCCGAGCTTACACGTGATGTTGGTTTTACCGCCAATTTGAAAGATACCAGAATTTTAGAATCCGCCGAATATATGCGCCAAAACTTTTGGAACCCTGAACTTTCAATAGAGAATTTGGCGATGCAGGCGTGTGTTTCGCCTGCTTACTATCGCCGAGAATTCAATCGAGTATATGGCACATCTCCCAAAGACTATCTTGATACGCTACGCATACAGTATGCAAAATCACTTTTAGAAACAGGTTACTTTTCTCAAAAAGAAATTAGCTGGCGCTGCGGTTATACAGATGTAGGCTATTTCAGAACAGTATTTAAAAGAAAAGTGGGAAAATGCATCAGGGAATATCTTGCGAACCCGAAAAGACACTCATATTAATATATTAGCAAAAGCGAGGTGAAATTCACCTCGCTTTTGCTATGTATCTTATGTATTTGTGCAAATTGAGTTGGACAAAAACCAGCGAAAAGTTCAGTATTTATGTGCGTTTTAACAACTTTTGCCCTAATATAACACATTCCTCTATTCTTCTCACACTGTGAGCGCTCGCGACGTCACCTGTTGCTTTCATATATTCATTTCTCCTTAAATTACAAATTGTGTTGTATATTACGAGCGATAAGCGAGTAACAAGGTTCACTCAGGTGTCAAAATTTCCAATTTTGGAAACACCGTGTGGTTCTTATTATCTGTATTTTAAGGAAATTTATACTATCCACGGTCTTTTTATATCCAATATGTTCTTTCGTTTATAAAAGCGAGCGATATTTATTTGGTGAACAATAATTATACTTTCTAAATGTTTTGATAAAATAGGAAACTGAAGAAAAACCGATGTCATAAGCAATCTCGGTAATGTTTTTTGACGTGCTTTTCATTAGCTCTTTCGCTTTATTTAAACGCACAAGGTTTAAGTATTCAACAAAAGAAAATCCTATTATTTTTTTAAAGAATTTACAAAAATAAGAGCTGTGAAAATTTAAAATACCGCTTATTTCCGAAAGAGAGATATGTTCATTATAATGTTTGTCGATATATTTCAAGACCTCAGTCAATGGTCTAACACGTTGAAGCCATTCATTATAATCTACTAAAATTTCATTTCGGTATAATATTGCAGTTACCTCATAAATATAAGACTTGATAAAATAATCATACGATTTTTTCTTTTCAGAATATTCACACCGTATTTTTTGTATGCAGTCGGTAAGAAGTGCATTGATATCGCTCCCTTTTTCAAACACAGTATGCGTAGCATCTATATCGCTACTGATATGCTCTAACCAAAGATGATCTGAATCATCTCTGTTTTTAGAAACTGTATTAAATTGTAAGAGAATGCAAGAAGAGCCAACAGAAGTTTCCGTTTTATGCGGAATATCACCGTTAACAAATATTATATCGCCTGCATTTAGCCGAATTATTTCATCTTCAATATAAAAAGTTTTTGTACCCGTCAAAATAAGAACCATTTCTATCTCGGTATGTATATGCCAATCTGTCATTCCTATTTTTTTAGCCGGTATTTTCGCTTCATACAAGTGAAGCGAACAAGTAGTAATTGAGGGTGTTATTAATTCAGTATTCATAAAATCACCAAAGGTTAAAATTGTTATATTATAAATTAAAAATGCTATATTATTTAGCCGATTTTATTATTATAATTATATCATAACATAATTGAAAAATCAACAACTGGAGGGTTATCTTATGTTTGATATTCGTGAAAACTATATGATTTCAAGAAAATTAGCCTCGCAAGGAATGGTACTGTTAAAGAATGAGGGCAGAATTTTACCGCTTAAAAGTAAAGATAGGATTGGCGTTATTGGAAAGGCGTGTCTTGATCTAATCAAAGGTGGCGGCGGTTCTGCTGTTGTTCAAACTGAATATACGAAAAGTTTACCCGAAGGATTTACAGAAAAAGCAAGGGAAAATAAATTTTCATTTTATGACAATTCGGTATCTATAGCCCAAAATACAGATAGCTATACCGTCTCATTATTAAATGAGTTGGCAGATCATTTTGAAACTGCCGTGGTGGTGTTCAAAAGAAACGGTAGCGAGGGTGCTGATAGGCGATTAGGTGAACAGTCATTTGTTGATATGGATGATAATGCATACAGCGGAGAGGATAATCAGCTCGTAACTGATGATTATGAGAACTCTGTGGGTTATTTTTATCCTTCAAATAGTGAATTAACATTATTTAATAATTTAGAAAAATCAAATATCAAGAATGTAATTTTAATACTTAATATTTCTTCAACTGTGGATCTGTCTTTCATCAACAACTTTTCTAAGATCAAAGCCGTTCTTCTATCGTATTTGCCCGGTATGGAAAGCGGAACCGCAATTGCAGATATACTTTGCGGCGACGCTAATCCGAGCGGTAAATTAGTTGACACAATAGCCTATAAATATGAAGATTATCCCACAGCAGATTGCTTTAATTATAATCCTAAAGAAACCGAATACAAAGAAGGGATATATGTAGGCTACCGCTATTTTGAAACCTTTGCTAAGGAAAAGGTTATGTATCCCTTTGGTTTTGGTCTTTCTTATACGGAGTTTGAATATTCAAATTGTTCGTATATTAGAAATGAAGATATTATAACGCTAAAGATTCATGTTAAAAACATAGGTGATGTGCCGGGCAGAGAGGTTGTACAGGCTTATATATCAGCACCTAAAGGTAAACTTGAAAAGCCTGCAATAGAACTAAAAGGATTTTATAAAACCAAAGAACTTGCACCCAATGAAACAGAAAAAGTGGAAATTTCCTTTAAAATTGAAAATTTGGCATCTTTTGACGCCTGCGGCGTTACAGGATATAAAGCAGCTTGGGTTGTGGAAAAAGGCGAATATAAATTATTTGTTGGCAAATCTGTTAGGGATTTATATTTATGCGGAACAATAAGTTTTGATGAAAATTTAAATGTTAAACAGCTCAAATGCCGTTTTGACGGCAGCGAATATGCATTTAAGGAACCGGAGCTTAACGATATTGCGAAGAGCACAGGGAAATTATCACTTTACGACGTTGCTGAAAATAAGATTTCTATTGAAGAGTTTGTCCATTCGCTTAACGTTAACGAATTAGTGCATTTATCCCAAGGTCAGCCCCCCGCCTTTCCTTTAGGTACAGCAGGTGTTGGTAATATTAAAAAATACGATGTTCCGAATCCACAAACTGCTGACGGTCCTGCCGGAATTCGTCGCTCTGTTAATTGCACCTGTTTCCCTTGCGGAACTCTTATTGCTTGCTCTTGGGACCCCAAACTGCAATACGCTATGGGTAAAGCAATAGGATATGAGGGGTATAACACGGGCGTAGATATTCTTTTGGCTCCTTCGATGAATATACATAGAAATCCATTGGGTGGCAGAAATTTCGAGTATTTATCTGAAGACCCGTTGGTTACGGGCAAAACCGCATCGGCAATAATAAAGGTTGTCCAAAGCGAGGGCTTATGCGCTACAATAAAGCATTTCGCTGTAAATAACTGCGAATACAACAGAAAAACCAATAACAGTATTGTAAGTGAACGGGCTTTGCGAGAGATTTATTTGAAAGGCTTTGAGATTGCAATTAAAGAGAGCAACCCCGCCTTTGTTATGTCTTCGTATAATCTTTTAAATGGTTTGCATACATCAGCACACGCACAGTTGTTGCGCGGCGTATTGCGTGATGAATGGGGCTATGAGGGCGCTGTTATGACCGATTGGCGAAATGGGGTTTCTTTAGTTGATGAAATTATTGCAGGTAATAATGTTAAAATGCCTTTCGGTTATCCTGATGAGGCTCAGAAAGTTTTAACTGCTTATAATAACGGTGAAATCGGTTTAGAAATTTTAAGGCAAAATGCAATTTGTGTTTTAAAAGCCGTTATGAAAACTCGTAGTTTTAAAAACAAAGATTTCGGTATTAGGCATCACATTGATAAAAAACTCACTTTTTCCGCAGTTGATGTAAATGGCCTGTCGGCAACATGGGTACATCAGGCTTATGAAAACGGCGAGTGGTATCTTTATCATCTTGGTAAAGACCAAAGAATGCAAAGAACATTTGCCTATTATATAATTGATGCAGAAAATAGCGGAGAATATGAGATTACCTGTAAAGTATCTACAAACTGCCCACGGTCAGAAATTTGGTTTTTTGATGGTGAAGAAACTAAATTAGGAGGAATTTCTCTTGGTGAGGCAAGTGATGAAAATAAATGGTATGAAATTTCAACAAATATTAAACTGAATAAAGGCGAAAACATTCTTAAGTTAGTATTTGCAGATGAGCCCGATAAGGAATATGATTTTTATAATGGTTGGTATAGTGGCAAGGAGGATATACGGCTTGCTAATATTACCCTTGAATTTTTTAAGGCATAAATTTAAAAAGCGGAGTCATTTTACTCCGCTTTTGCTATGTATATTCTTGGTGTTTTAATAACCCCGGCATCAATTCTTCTCACCTTTCCTCTTGCGGTGCCCGACTCTGCGCTCACTCCTATCGTGGCGCAATCGTCGACCGCGGCGCTTCCTTACGCTCGCTTCTTCTCACACTGTGAGCGCTCGCGACGTCACCTGTTGCTTTCATATATACAAATCTCCTCTTTTTACAAAATTAATGTGATATTAGTATCACACTTTTTTTAGAAATTATAAGTAGATTTCCCAATTGTTTTAAATTTTCATAAAGAAAAGGCACCTCAAACTATGCCCTTAGTTACTACAATAGTATTCGCCTACAAACAAAAAAGGAACCTACGCTTTCTTTTCGGAAAGGATAGGTTCATCTTTTTTAATTCTTCGACTTTGATTAGATGCTTGATTGACACATTTATAGTATTAATGAACAACATCACAGTAAATGATTATGTATTCAAAAGCATACACATTCTTAACAAACAGCGTTAAGGACGCATCCTTGCGTTGCAGGGTGGATTGGTCTGCGTTTTTCTCATAGCGAATATCGGTTACTGTGTATGAGAAACGATTACCTTCCATATCTGTGAAGAAAACGCTATCTCCTACGGAAATATCACGGTAAAAGTCATACTGACCTTTTTGGGATGTGCCGCCAATCTGCATAGTTTGATCATAAACGCTTCCACTAAAACGGCAAGGGCATTTTGAGAGGTTTCCCCATTCAGCGCAAACCGGAAGAACCGACTCAAATCGTGGGAGTTCCAATATTCCCACAAAGTCTATTTCGTCAATGGACAGGGTTGACATCGTATTATCTCTGCGTTCCTCCGGGACGGCACCTTGCGGTTCGGGGATTAACTCACGTATTACGTTTACGTATTCCTTTGCTTTTTGCTCAGACGTATGAATATTCCATTGCCACGCAAAT
>JAZNWW010000084.1:0-5046 GCA_045593535.1 Acutalibacteraceae bacterium | reverse complement strand
TTACGCCGTTACCGATTGAGTAAGGAGCAACGTGTGTAATATCACCTAATGCAGCTGTATCAACTATATTTCCGAAGTACTGTGATGCCCAACCTTCAGGAATTGCAATGTCAGTATATGAACTTGCATTGTAATTAGCCTTTGTGAAGTCTTCTTCGTAAATGTACCAGGTAGATTCTGCCATTGCCTTAACTACAACATAAGCTGTAATAGTTGTACCATTATAAGACACGTTTACAGGATAGATACCCTTTTGAGTTGCGGTGAACATACCGCCTTCGAAAGTGAGACCCTCGGGAGCATCGTTAGCGAGTTCGATTGTAACATCGCTACCCTCCACCATAACGCCGTCAATTTCGAATTCAAGGTAATTTTGATGTACCTGCGTATTCTTGTTCATAGGAATAGCAGGAGCTGAAGCTTTTACTTCGTAATCAACAACACCTTGACCTTCAACGGGTTCATAGATAGAGCTTGCCGCGTATGTTGTAAAGCTGAACAACATTGTGAAATTAGCAATAACTAATGCTAATGTCAAAACAACTGCAAGTACTTTCTTTGCGTTCTCGCCGAAGAACTTTGAAAATGTTTTCATTGTTTTTTCCTCCTTAGAAAAATATTATTCATTAAATAAATAGCACGTGTAAGGCAGTTTTTAGCCAATTAAGCAAAGGGTGAACAAGCATTAAAACGCTTTTTACTCAAAGGGCAACAAAACAGCCCAAAACCGCATTTTTACTTAAAAAATAAGACTTTGAAGCTATTTGTTAGTGAAAATAAATATATTTGCACAATTTAGTATGTATTTATTGTACAATTTTGTGAAAGCTTTCTCAAGTCATTTATATCCATATTTTTAGCCAAAAATTGCGGTTGGAAATTATTTCTGTGAAAAATCGTTAACATAAATCCTCTTCTGAAAAAATTTTGCACAAATAAACACGACTTTGGTTGTGCAAAATGATAAATTTGTCTTTTTTGACACTTTTTAAAAGAAAAAAATAGGAGGTCACAGCCTCCTTCTGCATAAAAAACGGGAGGGTGTACACCCTCCCATACATATATAATATATAATTACGAATTAGACATTATTTTTACTTGCTTTCGATTTCGGCAATGCTGTCCTCAATCATTTTGATTTTTTCGAGCACCTTTGCAAGACTTTGCTTTTGCTGCTCAACCAAAGAAGCCGGCGCCTTTGCCAAAAAGCCCTGATTATTAAGCTTCTTTTCAAAGAACTCCTTATCAACCTCGGCTTTTTTGAGCTCTTTCCTTAAGCGCTCTAATTCGGCGGTGAAGTCAACAAGCTCGTTCATAGGCATATAAACGGTCGCACTGTCGGTAATGATGCGAACTGCACCCTCACTTTCAAAGCTGTCACCTGTTTCAACACTTGAAGCAAAGCCGAGTCTTGAAATATAAGCCTCGCCCTTTTTAAAGGTTTCGTTATCATCCGATACGATTTGCACCTTTGCTTTACGTGACGGCGGAACGTTCATTTCGGCTCTTCTGTTTCTAATAGCACGAATTACCGCCATAATCTTTTCAAAGCTTGCCTCTTCGCTTTCGAACTTAAACTCATCCTTAAAGGTCGGCCACTCGGTTATCATAAGCGCCTCGCCCTTATGTGGCATTGACTGCCAAATTTCCTCTGTGATGAAGGGCATAAAAGGATGAAGGAGCGCTAATGTATTTGTAAATACATATACAAGCACACTTCTTGCGGTGTCTGCGGCTAACTTATCCTCACCATTTAAGCGGGATTTGCAGATTTCAATGTACCAGTCGCAGAAAATATCCCAAATAAAGTCATAAAGCTTTTGAACAGCAAGTCCCAATTCGAACTTGTCGAGATTTTCGGTAACATCAGCTACCAAATTGTTATACTTTGATAAAATCCATTTATCCTCAAGCGCCAAGCTGTCGCTACAAAGCGGTAAAACTTCATCGCTCTCGAGATTCATAAGAATAAATCTTGCGGCGTTCCAAATCTTGTTTGCAAAGTTTCGGCTGGCTTCAACTCTTTCGGGGATGTAACGCATATCGTTTCCGGGGCTGTTACCTGTAGCCAAAGAGAAACGAAGCGCATCTGCACCGTATTCGCTTATTACTTCGAGCGGGTCAACACCGTTGCCCAAAGATTTTGACATCTTTCTGCCCTGCGGGTCACGAACAAGTCCGTGAATAAGGACAGTATTAAAAGGTACTTCACCTGTTTGCTCAATACCGGAGAACATCATACGCATTACCCAGAAAGGAATAATATCATAACCTGTAACCAAGGTGTTTGTCGGGTAATAGTGCTTTAGGTCATCTGTTTCATCGGGCCAACCGAGAGTTGAAAAAGGCCACAAAGCAGATGAGAACCAGGTATCGAGTGTGTCGGGGTCTTGAACCAATTTTGTGCTGCCACACTTTGAACACTTGTCGGGAGTGGTTTTAGAAACGGTGATTTCACCGCACTCCTCACAATACCAAGCAGGAATTCTGTGTCCCCACCAAAGCTGTCGGGAAATACACCAATCCTTAATATTTTCGAGCCAATGGAAATATACCTTTTCAAATCTTTGAGGAACAAATTTTGTTTCACCCTTTTTAACCGCATCAATAGCAGGGGTTGCCAAGGGCTTCATAGAAACGAACCATTGCTTTGAAACTTTAGGCTCAACAGTAGAACCGCAACGGTAGCAGGTGCCGACATTGTGGGTGTAGTCCTCCACCTTTACAAGTGCGCCCTCTGCCTCTAAATCGGCAACTATTGCTTTACGAGCCTCGTATCTGTCCATACCTGCATATTTTTCATAATCATCGACAATATGAGCATCATCAGTGAGTACATTTATAACTGGCAGGTTATGTCGAAGTCCTACCTCGAAGTCATTCGGGTCATGTGCAGGTGTGATTTTAACAACGCCTGTACCGAAATCCATTTCAACATAATCATCGGCAACAACGGGGATTTCACGGTGAACAAGGGGCAAAATCAAAGTTTTGCCAACCATATCCTTATATCTTTCATCATTGGGGTTTACTGCAACTGCGGTATCGCCAAGTAAGGTTTCGGGGCGGGTAGTTGCAAGCTCCAAATAACCGCTGCCATCCTTAAAGGGATAACGCAAGTGCCAGAAATGGCCTGCCTGCTCCTCATACTCAACCTCGGCATCAGAAATAGAGGTCTTGCAATGAGGACACCAGTTAATAATACGCTCACCTCTGTAAATGAGACCCTTTTCATAAAGGCGTACAAACACTTCGTTTACAGCCTTGTTACAGCCCTCGTCGAGTGTAAAGCGCTCTCTGTCCCAGTCGCAAGAAGAACCGAGCTTTTTAAGCTGTTCAATAATTCTGCCGCCGTATTGCTTTTTCCAATCCCAAGCACGCTCTAAAAAGCCGTCACGGCCGACGTCGGCCTTTGTAACGCCCTCTTCCTTCATTTTTTCAACAATTTTAGCTTCAGTAGCGATTGAAGCGTGGTCGGTACCGGGAAGCCACAAGGTATCGAAGCCCTGCATTCTTTTAAAACGAATTAAAATATCCTGCAAGGTATTGTCAAGTGCGTGTCCCATATGAAGCTGACCCGTGATGTTGGGTGGCGGAATAACTATTGTGTAAGTTTCCTTATCCATATCGCATTTTGCGTGAAAATATTTACCATCAAGCCATTGTTTATAAATTCTGTCCTCAACGTCTTTCGGGTCATATTGTTTGGCTAATTCCTTTGCCATTTTGTCACTTCCCCTTTTGGAAAAAAATTCATTTAATAAAAAGTCATCTGATACATAATATATTACTGTCGGAATAAAAAGCGTTTGCAACATCCGACTTAACGGACTGTCTTTTAAAGCGGCGTATTGAGTAGTTTTTTAAACATACGATATAATGCCGTATATTTAAAAGGCAGTCTTCGCTTTAATTATTATATATTATAGGTAATATAAGTCAAGAAAATTTTACTTTAATGCGTATGTTTAATTACGCATTACGCATTACGCATTACGCATTACGAATTAAATTTCCATCTTCGCCTGCTCTGCGGTATTTGTAGGCAGCTTGCTTCCGGCGGCGGGCAAATTTCTCGTTCTGTAGCGGTGGTCAGTATCTAAATCGCCTTTTGTGTAAAGTACCGCTTCTAAAATACGCTGACCCTTTTTCTGTGTCATAACCGCAATACCGCCATTATCCTTTGTCGCCTTTGCGGGAATTGATGCGGTATTTACAATAAGCATTCTACCGTTTGTTGATTTAAGAAGTATTTCACCATCATTTTCCATATAGAAAATAGTATGGAGTGTAAACTTTTCGCTATACGCCTTGATAAGCTTTTTGCGGTTTGTCTTGGTTTCATAGGAGCTCATCGGCACTTTGGCAACTCTACCGTTATCGAATACAAAAACCATAAAGCCCTTATAGTCGATTGTGTGAACCATATAAATTGCATTTTCAGCTTCCTCAAATTCAAGCTTTGAGGGAATATAGTCACCCATAAGGCTTGCCTTGCCATCAGAAAACTCGGAGGTTTTAGACTTGTAAACCTGTTGCTTGCTTGAGAAGAAAAGCAGGTCGTGAGCGTTGGTTGATTCGAGCACTTGGGTAATCTCATCCCCCTCTTTGAGCTTTTGCTCACCACTCATACGTAAAGACTGCGGAGTAATCTTTTTGAAATATCCATCCCTTGTAAAGAACAAGGTCACAGGAGAATTGTCAACCTCAACCTCGATGTCGTCACCTGCTTCATCCTGTGCCGAAATAATTTCGGTGCATCTGTCCTTACCGTATTTCTTTATAACCTCTTCAAGCTCTTTGATAATAATCTTTAAAACCTTTGTTTTTGATTTCAAGGTACTTTCTAAATCATCAATTTCAGCCATTAGAGATTCTATATCCTTTGTTCTCTTTAAGATATACTCACGGTTTAAATGGCGAAGCTTAATCTCCGCTACATATTCAGCCTGAATTTCATCAATGCCAAAGCCAATCATAAGGTTAGGCACTACCTGTGATTCCTCATCGGTTTCACGAACAATTTTTATAGCCTTGTCAATATCG
>JAZNWW010000083.1:0-26058 GCA_045593535.1 Acutalibacteraceae bacterium | reverse complement strand
ATGATACACCTATCATCAAGGGTTCTGCTTTCAAGGCTCTTGACAGCGATTCTAAGGATCCTGCTGATCCTGTATATGCTCCTATCCAAGAGCTTATGGATGCTGTTGACAGCTATATTCCTACACCTGACCGTAAAGCTGACCTTCCTTTCTTGATGCCTATCGAGGACGTTATGACAATTTCCGGTCGTGGTACTGTTGTTACCGGCCGTGTTGAACGTGGTCAATTAAACGCTGGTGATGAAGTTGAAATCATCGGTCTCACCGAAGAAAGAAACAAGACTGTTGTTACTTCTATGGAAATGTTCCGTAAGACTCTCACATACTGTGAAGCTGGTGACAACGTTGGTGCACTTCTCCGTGGTGTTGGTCGTGAAGACGTTGAACGTGGTCAAGTTCTTTGTAAGCCCGGTTCTATCAACCCCCATACAAAGTTCCACGGTCAAGTTTACGTATTAAGCAAGGAAGAAGGCGGTCGTCATACTCCTTTCTTCAACAACTATCGTCCTCAGTTCTACTTCAGAACAACTGACGTTACCGGTGTTATCACTCTTCCCGCTGGCACAGAAATGTGTATGCCTGGCGATAACGTAGAAATGGATGTTGAGCTTATCACTCCTATCGCTATCGAAGAAGGCTTACGTTTCGCTATCCGTGAAGGTGGCCGTACTGTAGGTTCTGGTGTTGTTACAAAGATTAACGACTAATCTTTAACATTACTAAATTTTTAAAGAGAGTTCTTCGGAACTCTCTTTTTTTGGATATTATAAATCCACACTCATACACTATTATTAGAGGTGTGGAGTGTGGATTTTTTTCATAACATAATTGAAATTGTATTGCCGGTTATTATTTCTATACTTGAGGTAATGGGTATTATAATTGTGGCGCAAAGTGCGGTTTGCGCTTTTTGGGAATATTTGCAAAACACATTTTTTCATAAGGAATTAGACCTTAAATATCATTTTGCAACCGGACTTGCAACAGCGCTTGAGTTCAAAATGGCTGCGGAAATTTTAAAAACGGTAATCATCAGAGAAATGAGTGAGCTTTTGGTTTTGGGCGCAGTCATTATTTTAAGAGCAATTTTAAGCCTGCTTATTCATTTTGAAATGAAAAGCAGTGGAGATTAAAAAGGTATGTATCAGTTTTGTATTGTTTGTAGGGGAGGGATTCTGTGCCCTCCCGAATATTTTCGGCAAGTAAAAGGGAGGGCACAGAGTCCCCCTACATTTAATCACCATTTTCAATTTTGCACTGTGTACCATCGTGTTTGATTTCATAATTTTCTTTATAAATTAAATCTTCAATAAACACAAACTCATATCCCTCGTCTTTTAGGCATTTAAGGATATTTGGTAGCGCTTCTGGTGTATGGTCGGCATCGTTATGGAAAAGTACAATACTGCCGTTTTTCACCTTACTTGTCACCCGTTTGCAAATGCTCTCGGGCGTGGCGTTATCTTTCCAGTCAAGAGAGTCAACATCCCACTGAATTGTAAACATTTTAAGATTTGTCAATCTTTCAATAGTTTCGTTATCGTAATCGCCATAAGGCGGTCTGAAAAGGGTAGGTGTTTTTCCCGTGACACTTTTGATTTTTTCGTTGCAGGTTGTGATTTCATCGGTTATTTGGGAAACGGATAGCTGTGACATATTAGGGTGTGAATTTGAGTGATTTTGTATCTGGTGTCCGGCATCGGCGAGAGCTTTTACGCTTTCGGGGTATTTATCAACCCAGGCACCGACCACAAAAAATGTTGCAGGCACATCGTATTCATCCAAAATTTCTATAAGTGTTTCGGTGTCATCATTTCCCCAAGCGGCATCAAAGCTGATAGCAACCTGTTTTTTCTCGGTTTCTACACAGTAAATCGGCAAAAGCTTGTTGGCATTAGCATATACACTGACAGAAGCAACAACTGCAATCACTACCGCCAAAGCTGCCGACAAAGTGATTGTCAGTTGTTTTTTTGTTATTATAAAAAATTTCATTTTTCTTCCCTCCGATAATTTTATATGAGGCGGTGCTTGTATAATATGTCGGTAAAAGTCCATATATGTATCTGTTAAAATTTTTCTGCCGAAAGAATAACATTTTAGAAGGTGAATATATGATAAATGCAGAAATTTTGCCTAACAATACGATACGACTTTCAGAAAAGGTAGTTGCCGACAGCATTGAGTTTGAAACCATACGCTTTTCTTTTCCTGAAAGCTGGAAGGACTTCACTAAAACAGCGGTTTTTATTCACAAAACACAAGGCACATACAACATTTTGCTTGATGAAAACAGTGAATATTGCCTTGATAATACCACTTGTTATATACCGTTTTCTGTGCTTAAAACTCCCGGCTTTTACGTTTCGGTCTTTGGAAATTATGAAGAAAGACTTGCTACCGCTGACAAGGTCTATGTCACAGTGACAGAAAGTGGATATAATTTAGGTGTTTCTCCTGCAATTCCCACAGCAGATGAATACGCACAAATAATTGCGCTTATGAACGAGACACGAGAAATTGCACAGTCGGTAAGAGATGATGCCGACAACGGTTATTTTATGGGTCTTACCGGCCCGAAGGGAGACATCGGTGAAAAAGGTGACAGGGGTGAACCTTTTACATACGAAGATTTCACAGCCGAGCAGTTAGCTGAATTAAAGGGTGAAAAAGGAGATAAAGGTGACAAGGGTGACCAAGGCGAGCAAGGTGTACAGGGTGAAAAGGGCGAAAAAGGCGATAAGGGTGATGCCGGAGAGTCAGTGACAATCGACCAGACCTATGACCCTGAAAGTGAGAACGCACAAAGCGGTAAGGCAGTAGCTGAAGCGGTCAAAAATAAAGCGGATAAAGCGACAACTTTGACAGGCTATGGAATAGTAGATGGAATTACTTCTAATGAAGCAACGTCCATAGAAGATATAGAAACGGTTGTTGATGGTTATTCTGCGAATAATGATAGAACAAGTCAGCCGTATTGGGCACCGTTTATATTAGATGAAGCAATACACGGTCATAACAAATACAAGAACAAAAACATTGTTTCTATTAAAGCGTATATAGCACAGGCGGGTACACTTTCTATAGGCAGAATAAAAACAATAGATTATACTTCGGAGACTTTTAACGAGGAACTGATTGTTGAAAGAATTTCTTTGAATATAGAAAATACAGGGGAACAAACGATAAACTTACCTACAGCTATTGTGGTTAATGATGATGAAGATTTGTTTATAGGACATACCACAGATACCGCCAATATCAAGTATGGCAACACCGAAAAAGACCAAGGCTTTTTCTATAAAGTAAACGGAGGCTATACCTTTGTTAATCAAAGTGTTTCGCTTGGCGTATCGGTTTTTGCTTCATCAGAAACCGAATTTCAAGAAATCATCACATATCAAGGCAAAAAATTAAGCATTTTAGGTGATTCTATAAGTACATTTAGTGGATATATTTCTGAAGGTAACGCTACTTGGTATCCAACTCAATCAATTACTGATGTTGAAAATACTTGGTGGAAAAAAACTTTAAATGAATTAGAGATGACATTAGACACAAACAATTCTTGTAGTGGTTCTTGTGTTAGTTACGTGAGAAACAGTAGACCAACCGGTCTTTCAAGGTGTGAAAGTTTAGGAAATCCCGACGTAATAATAGTGTGGATGGGTATAAATGATTTTGTGTATGCAGAAAGAGAATTGGGAACATTTAACGGTATTTCAAGTCTTCCTGACGGAAGTGACGATATGGATTTCTGCACAGGATATGCGGTAATGCTTAAAAAAATAATTACATCTCATCCAAATGCTGAAATATGGGCTTGCACGCTACCCGAAACCGACTTTTCGGAAATCGGAACAGCAAGTACTTATCCGAAGCTTAATAAAAATGGTAACACCGTTACGGAATATAATAACGCAATCAAACAAATTGCTAATGCGTTTTCGATTGACGTTATTGAATTGGATAAAAGCGGTATTGCTTGGGAAACACTTGCTGATTATACCGATGATAAATTACATCCTAATATTGCCGGACACGATAAAATTGCGAATAAAGTAGTTGCGACTTTAAAACCTAAAGTTTCGCTATTGAAAAAGGGGCATAATAAAATATTTCCTATAACTGTTAGCGAAGCGGTAATAATGCAAGATGGGAAAAACTTGGAAGAAAAAATAAGTGGACTTGAAGAGAATATCGGTAATGAAAATAAAATGTTTAATTTTGATGAAACATATATCGTTACAGAAGAGGAAGCAATCGATTTGTCATATGTAAGAACTGAAGACAGCCAAGGCAATCCTATTTCCCTGAGTGAAATGCAGGTGGATTTTACTATTCCGGTCGGTTCTTATACGGGGATTTTTTATCTTTATTTTTATCATGGCGACTCTAAAAAAACTATGAGAGTGTCTGAATTCTCATATCAGCATTCCGAAAGAGTAAGACACGTGAAAATTATATGTTACAAAATAAGAGATAGCTTTTATAAAATTGAGGGTTATGCTTGGAATGATAACGATAGTTATGGAGCCTTGCAGTTCACTTCCGGTGCACGAATGGGTTGTGGTTATTTTTTTGATAGTCCAACTCCATTAAACGGATTCTATTTTAATGTTGCCAATGGTTATCCGGCGGCAGGAACTAAGATTAGAGTAAGGGGACGAAAAGTGTAATAAGAATTAGTAAAAAAGACATTGCAAGAAAAATCAAATACAAATAACTGTACAATATAAGCTTGTCACCCTAATAAAAGTAAAACTTCAACTAATAAAAAATTAAATGTTGAAAATTGTTAAAATATCGGGCTTTTGCCCGATATTTTTTATGCGTTTTGATTGACTTATCATGTGTTGTATGATATACTAAATTTGTATATTTATGCTTAAAAATCCGTTATTTTTTAATGATTAGGGGACGGAATAAATGAAAAGATTCGAAAAAAAAGTGTGGCTTTCAACGCCTACTATGCACGGCGAAGAAATTGAATATGTAAGACAAGCTTACGAAACTAATTGGATGAGTACAATTGGTGCCAATATAAACGAAATCGAAAAGCAAGTTTGCAACAAGATTGGCTGTAAATATGCTGTAGCCCTATCCTGCGGAACTGCGGCACTCCATATGGCGGTAAAGCTTGCAGGCGTAAAAAGGGGAGAGAAGGTTTTTTGTTCGGATATGACCTTTGCCGCAACCCTTAATCCTGTGGTTTACGAAGGCGGTGTTCCGATATTCATTGACACCGAGTACGATACTTGGAATATGTGTCCAAGGGCACTCGAAAAGGCTTTTCAAAAATATCCCGAAGTAAATAAGGTTGTAATGGTTCATCTTTACGGTGTACCTGCAAAAATTGATGAAATTAGAGAAATATGCAAAAAGCACAACGCTGTAATAATTGAAGATGCGGCAGAATCGTTAGGCGCTACATATAAGGGTATTCAGACAGGCTCTTTTGGTGAATACAGCTGTATTTCTTTTAACGGTAATAAAATTATTACGGGTTCTTCGGGTGGAATGCTTTTGACCGATGATGAAAATGCAGCAGAAAAGGCTCGCAAATGGTCAACTCAGTCGAGAGAAAACGCACCATGGTATCAGCACGAGGAAATTGGTTACAATTATCGAATGAGCAATGTTATAGCGGGAGTTGTCAGAGGACAAATTCCGCATTTGGAAGAACACATTGCACAAAAGAAAGCAATTTATGAACGCTATAAGCAAGGATTTAAGGATTTGCCCATTAAAATGAATCCTTATAATCCGGAGCTTTGTGAACCAAACTTTTGGCTTTCTTGTATGATTATTGATAAAGAGGCTATGTGCCATCAAGAGAGAGACGATTTACACGCTCGGTACATTAAAGAAAAAGGCAAATCCTGTCCTACTCAAATTTTGGAAAAGTTAGCAGAAATAAATGCAGAGGGCAGACCTATTTGGAAGCCTATGCACGCTCAACCGATTTACAAGGACAGTGATTTTATTAACGCCGACGGACAAGATGTTGGAATGGATATATTCGATAGGGGCTTATGCCTTCCAAGTGATAACAAAATGACTCCTGCCGAGCAGGATGTAATTATACAAGTTGTAAAGAATTGTTTTAAAGGGGAGTAATTGTAATTGTATGCTAAATACATAAAGCGGCTCATAGATTTTTGTCTTGCTTTTTTAGCATTGGTGGCGTTGTTTCCTTTCTTGATTATTTTGGCAGTTATAACTGCTATTTGTATGAAAGGTAATCCCTTTTTCACCCAAAAAAGACCCGGTAAGGATGAAAAGATTTTCAAGTTAATAAAGTTCAGGACAATGACCTGTGAAAAGGATGAAAACGGTGAGTTACTGCCCGATGAAAAAAGGCTTACCAAATATGGCAAATTTTTGCGCTCAACCTCCCTTGACGAACTACCCGAGCTTATAAACATTTTAAAAGGCAATATGGCAATAATCGGTCCCAGACCTCAACTTGTAAGGGATATGGTTTTTATGACTGACATTCAGAGACTTCGTCACACAGTAAGACCCGGACTATCAGGACTTGCACAAATAAGCGGAAGAAATTCTGTGACTTGGGAGAGTAAAATTGAGTTTGACCTTGAGTACATAGAAAATATAACTTTTTCAGGCGATGTAAGGATAATTTTAAAAACCTTCCAAAAAGTTTTTAAAAGAGAAGGTATTTCGGCAGACGATATGGATACTGCTGAGGATTTGGGTGACTATTTGTTTAACAGTGGAAAGGTCACAAAAGAAGAATATGAAAAACTGCAACAGTATGCAAAAGAACTTATAGGAGTTGTGTAATTTGGAAAACTTTGGATTTTCGGTTTCTATGTGCGTTTACAAAAACGATAATCCCAAGCATTTTAAAATAGCGGTTGAAAGTATTTTAAATCAAACCGTCAAACCTAATCAAGTAGTTTTAGTAGTTGACGGTCCTGTTACTGAAGAACTTGACACCATAATAAAAGAATATGAGCAGAATCTTGTTTTCAAGGTTATCCGTCTTAAAAAGAATATGGGTCACGGTAATGCTAGACGTATAGGTTTTGAAAACTGCGATTATGATTTAATAGCACTTATGGACGCTGACGATATATCGGCTCCTGATCGGTTTATGTTGCAACTTGACTGTTTTAAAAAAAATGAAAATCTTGATATTTGTGGCGGCAATATAACTGAGTTTATAGGAGACGCTGAAAATATTGTAGGAAAACGTATTGTACCTGAATCTAATAAGGAAATAAAAGAATATATGAAAACTAGATGTCCGATGAATCAGGTCACTGTAATGTTCAAAAAATCGGCAGTGGACAATGCAGGCGGTTACATAGATTGGTACTGTGAAGAGGATTATTATCTTTGGGTTAGAATGTATTTAAATGGCGTAGTCTTTCAAAATGTCTCAGAAACTCTTGTTAACGTAAGAGTTGGTAAAGAAATGTACAACCGCCGTGGCGGTGTTAAGTATTTTAAGAGCGAAGCTAAATTGCAAAAGTTTATGCTTGATAAAAAAATTATAGGATTTGGCACCTATTCTTTAAATGTTTTAAAGAGGTTTATTGTTCAAGTACTTTTGCCAAACAAAATACGCGGATTTGTATTCAAAAAATTTGCGAGGGAGAAACAGTAATGCTGAAAAAAAAGTACAAAATTGGCTATACCACAGGCGTTTTTGATATGTTCCATATTGGCCATTTGAATATTTTAAAACGTGCCAAGGAACAGTGCGAATTTCTAATTGTTGGGGTTTCCACTGATGAACTTGTAGAAAATTATAAGCATAAAACTCCAATTATTCCTTTTAGTGAGCGTTGTGCAATAGTTGAGTCTATTCGTTATGTTGATAAGGTTGTTCCTCAACTTACTATGGACAAACTCGCTGCATTGGATGAATTACACTTTGATGCTATGTTTCACGGTAGTGATTGGAAGGGAACAACACTTTATAGTGACTATGAAAAAGAATTCAAAAAAGCCGGAGTGGATTTAATATTTCTTCCCCACACAGATGGCACATCTTCTACAGAGTTAGCACAAAAACTGCAGAGGGACAACAAAAAATGATATCTGTTAAAAATAAATCACTTTGTTGTGGTTGCGGCAGTTGTGCTGTATCTTGTCCATCTAAAGCAATTGAAATGTATCCGGACCAAGCAGGTTTTGTATTTCCAAGTATAAACAAATATTTGTGTACTAGTTGTGGATTGTGTGAGAAGAAATGTCCTGTTTTAAACCATAACAATACGGTAGATACGAATCATGATATTTATATAGCCTACGCAAACGATAAGACAACAAGATATAACGGTTCTTCTGGGGGTATGTTCGGTCTTTTTGCAGAAAAAGTCATTTTTGACGGCGGAGTTGTATACGGTGCCGCATTTGACAAAGAATTAAAGCTTAAATGCAGCAAAGCAAATACTCTGAAAGAGCTTTATCCGCTTTATAAATCAAAGTATTTACAAAGTGATTTGGGAGATAGTTTCCCTGAAATTAAAAAAATATTGGATACAGGCAGTAAAGTGCTTTTTGTCTCCACACCTTGTCAGGTATATGCTCTTAAGCTGTATTTAAATAAGAATTATGAAAATCTTATAACAGTTGATTTTATATGTCACGGGGTGCCTTCACAGACTCTTTTTGATAAGTGCAGAAGTTATGTTGAAAAAAAAGAGAATATAAAGTTGTTAAGTTATAGTTTTCGCGCTAAAAGAAAAAATGGAGTCACACCGCATTATTATAAAATCGAATACGAAAGAAACGGAAACAAAAAGGAAAGAATAGCTCTTTATACAGAGTCACCTTTTTATTATGGTTTTCAACGCTATATTACTTTAAGAGATAGTTGTTATGATTGTCGTTTTTCATATAGTAATCGAGTCTCTGATATAACTATTGGTGATTTTCATGAGGTTGATAGGTATTTAGACGGCATCAATCGTTTTGACGGTGTTTCAAGCGTTGTAATAAATACGGAAAAAGGTTGCAAATTGTGGAATAAGGTAAAAGATAATACTGTGTGTCATACATTGGATTTTAAATTGCTTTTACAAAATAAAGAACTTATGTGTGGAGGCACTGAAAAACCGCTTGTAAGAGACGAGTTCGTTTCTGCACTTAGTACACTGCCTTTCAATGTAGTGGTGAAAAAATATTTGAACGGAAAGCGGCAGTACACCAAAAAGTTGTACTACTCTATGCCGGCGATTTTGAGAAAAATAATGAAAAAGGTTATGATTCGATAATGAAATATATGCGTGACAACCTTGACGAAAAATACGGTTTTTTGCAGTTGCAGGATAAAATTCTTGAAATAATGGTAGATGTTGATGATTTCTGCAAAAAAAATGGTGTTGATTATTGTCTTATGGGTGGTTCGGCATTAGGTGCCAAGCGGCACGGCGGATTTATTCCATGGGATGACGATCTTGATATTTTTATGACCCCTAATAATTACGAAAAATTTCGTTATTACTTCAATCAATGTGGCAATAAGGATAAATATTATTTGCAAGAGTGGGGCGCTGTAGATGGTATGGTTACTATCGCAAAGATAAGAATGAATGACACCACCTATGTAGAAGAAAGTGTGAAGGAGTGGGATATTCATCACGGAATATATATAGATATTTTCATTCTACATACATGTCCTAATAACCGAATACAGCAAATGTGGCAGTGCCTGTGGGCAAAATATGTAATTATGAAAGGACTTGCTATTAAAGGCTATAATCGCAGAAAAGGATTTTTGGGTTTTGCTTTAAAGGTTATGGCATTGTTTCCCGATTATTTCCTTGTAAAGCACGGCTTAAAGCAGGTATATAAATATCGCAACAAAAAAACCGACTATTATTGCAACTTCCTTGGGAAAGCTGTTTTCAAAAATGCCATTTATAAACGAGAATGGTTCGAAAAAAGCGTATATGCACCATTTGAAAAGGTCGAATTGAAGATACCTGAGAATTTGCATGAGTTTCTTACATTTCGTTTTGGTGATTATATGAAACCTCCTTCACCAGATAGAATTAAATGGGAACAACACGCTGAATTTTGGGATACCGAAAAAGATTTTAAAAAATTTTTAACCAATGTAACCGATTATTCGGATGAAAAAAAATTAATTTAATGCGAGATATAAGATGAAAATAGAAGTTTTAGTTACAACAATGCATCAAAAGGATTTTTCTAAATATAGTGAAATGAATTTGAAAACAAATGCTGTTATTGCAAATCAGGCGGATTTTATTGGTTTCGAGGAAACTGAAATTGATGGTAAAAAGGTGAAACTGATTACAACTGATACCCGCGGACTTAGCAAAAACCGTAATATCGCTATTGAAAACATTGGCGAGGATATAGACATTATAGTTTTTGCTGATGATGATTTAATGTTTTGGGATGGATATGAAAACATAGTTTCCAAAGTATTTGAATCCTATCCTAAAGCGGATGCTATAAAATTTAATATCAATTGTGTTTCCGAGCGCAAAATTGCTATGAATCCTATATCCGAACTTCACCGAGTTTCCAGAAGAGAGGTTACATCATGGGGTGTTTGCTGTTTAGCTATAAAAACCGATTGCATTAAAGAAAAAAAACTGAACTTCAACGAAAGATTTGGAACAGGAACTGAAAATTTTTGCGGTGAGGATAGTATTTTTTTGCAGGAACTTTTCAAAAATAGAGTCAGTCTTTATGCTTCCCCCGAGTATATAGCAGATATCGATCAAAGTAATTCCTCTTGGTTTGAAGGATACAATCAAAAATATTTTGTCACCGCCGGTATGATAATAAATGAAATTTATCCGTTTTTTTCTTATTTACTTGTAATAAGAAGTGCATTAAAAGCCAGTAGAAGAAAGATGAGTAATTTAAGTTTTTTTGAAACTTTAAAATGCTATTATAAGGGTGTTTTTAAAAATATTAAAGAGCGAAAATAAAACAGAAAGGAAAATAGGTTATGGAAAATTCATTTCCAAGGGTTTTGGTTATAAGTCATACTTCTTTTACTAAAGAAGATTCCATGGGAAGTACATTGGCTTCATATTTTTCATATTACCCGACAGATAAAATTGCCCAATTTTATATAAAGGAAATGAAACCTAATATTCCTGTTTGTTTTTCTTATTATAAAATTACAGATTCTGAGCTTTTTCATAAAATTTTAAGGCCTTTCAAAACCAAAGTAGGCACAGCGATAACACTTGGCGAAGGAGAAATGCAAAAAAGCACCGACACAACCGCAAAGGCAGAAAACTTTGGTGGACATAAGCATCGTGATATAGCCTTGCTACTCAGAAATTTGCTTTGGTCAACAAAACTTTGGAAAACAAAACAGTTTAAAAACTGGATAAAATCCTTTGCTCCGCAGGTGATACTTGTTCAGCCAGGGGATTTTGCCTATTTACTTACAATGGCAACAAAGCTATCCAAAAAACTCGATATTCCTTTGGTCATTCATCAGTCTGAAGCCTATTTTCTAAAAGAATATGAAAAAAAATCTTTGATTTACAGGATATACCGCCACAACTATAAAAAAGCGTATGAAAAAATGATGGCAAGAGCGAGTGAGTGTATATACCTTTGTGAAGCGCTTAAAAGAGATTACAAAAAATATTTTTCTAATGTGGGTTGCACTATTATGAAAGCAACAACACAAACATCTGATAATACGCACACATTTTGTAAAGAAAACCCTAAATTTATTTATGCAGGAAATCTTGGACAGCCAGTTGGAAGATGTGAACCTTTACTTGAAATGGGTAAAGCCATTAAAAAATTAGGTTTTTCCATAGATGTTTACACCGCATCAACCGGCGAGCATATGAAGGATTTAACGGTGGACAATGGAATTAGACTTCATGCCGCAGTATCTTACAATGAACTTCAACAAAAAATAGCAGAGAGTGATTTTGTTGTACATATTGAAAATCAATCTGATTGGCACAAAAAGGATTTGAAATATGCCTTTTCAACTAAAATTGCTGATATGCTGGCGTGCGGGCGTTGTCCGATAATATACGGTTCTACAGAAATAGCATCAATAGAATATTTCAAACAGTATTCACTCGGTTGCGTAATCGAGAATGAAAAAGAACTCTGTGAGCGCATACAAGAAGTTATTGAGTGTGATGAGTTAAGAGAAAATTATATAAAAAATGCTGTGAAACAGGTGTTACAATACCACAACGCTGAAAAAAATGCAAAAAGAACAAACGAGATAATCTTAAAGGCCGTAAGCGACGAAAGGGCGGTATAAATGAGCGATTTTTATATTTGCGGAGTAAGTCTTGATGATATTCATGCAGTTCAACTTGAATTGCTTGATGAGGTTGACAGAATTTGCAAAGAAAATGATATTAAATATTTTTTGTCAGGCGGTACAATGTTAGGGGCAATACGCCACAAAGGATTTATTCCTTGGGACGATGATATTGACCTTTGGATGACCAGAAAAAATTTCAAAAAATTCAAGAAGGTCTGCCAAACAAAGCTTGGCGATAAATATTTTTTACAGGATTATTTTACAGACATTAACTATCCGCTATCCATACTTAAGGTTGAAAAAAAGGGCACACGCTTTGTTGAAGGTGTTTTTGCTCATCTTCCTATGGAAAAATGTGTTTACATAGATATTTTTCCACTAGATAATATATGGAATCCGGTATACAAACTTCAAACTGCGTTTTTGATTAAATTGCAGTCCATACGTGATTTCAAATTAAGGGGTGTGGGAAATACTTCAAGATTAAAGAGGATAGTCTATTCAGCAGTACCACTGAAGCTTTGCAGATTTTTGACAGAGTTTACCATAAGATTTTTTAATATATTCCCAACAGAGCTTAAAAATCAGCTTAGCCATAGGGGAAGGTACTGGCCTAAATTTACAAAATCAGATGTTGAAGATTTAGTAGATATGGAATTTGAAGGAAAAATGTATCCCGTGCCTAAAAATTATGACAAATTGCTCAAGGATTGCTACGGAGATTATATGAAACTACCTCCTAATGAAAAACAACAACCCATTCACGATATTATTGAATGTAGTTTATAAAAATATAACGAACGAGGAAAAAGATTATGAAAGCGATTATTTTAGCCGCAGGTAAAGGTACAAGAATAAGCAAATTCATAGATGAAAAACCAAAATGTATGGTTGATGTAGGCGGAGAAGTGTTGATAAGCTATACCATTGATATGCTTAGAAGCAAAGGTATAGCTGATATTACAATTGTTGTGGGTTATAAAGCTGATGTAATAAAAGAGGAACTTAAGGATAAAGATGTAACCTTTGTCTATAATCCGTTTTTTGACGTTACAAATGGGATTGCTTCTATGTGGTTTGCAAAGGACTATCTTGTTGACGGCGAAGAAACCATGATAATGAGCGGCGACGTATACTTAGAGCCTGAAATAGTGGATGAACTTATCAACATTAAGAAAAGTCCCGTTTTACTTGCCGATTCCTCAAGAAAATTAGAAGCAGATTACCGTTACAATTATGAAAACGGAATCTTAAAAAAATTCGGAAAAGATTTAAGTGTTGAAGAAACAACAGGTGAATGCTTGGGTGTTGCAAAATTAAGCGCTGATTTTGTTTCGGTTTATAAAAATCATATGGTAGATATGATAAATTCACAGTGCCATTCTGTATGGTGGGAAAATGTTCTTTATGACCTTTCATCTACCATGAACATATACATTCATGATGTTGCGGGAATTTTTTGGTCCGAAGTTGACTATGTGGAAGATTACCGCAGAATAATTAAGTACCGTTCGGAAAAGAAGGGAATATAACCTGATGTCACGGAAAATTGTATGGCCAGAAAATTATGATTTTGCCTTTACTATTGTGGACGATACCGATGGCGCAACGGTTCAGAATATAAAACCTGTTTATGACTATCTTTATAGCAAGGGTATTATCACAACCAAAACCTGTTGGGCATTCCCTGTGCGGGATAACGTATATAAAGGCGAATGTTTACAGGACGAAAAATATCGTGATTTTTTAAAAGACCTTAAAGATAAGGGTTTTGAGCTCGGTTTTCACAATGCGGGTTCGGGTGGATTTAAAAGAGAGGAAACATTACAAGCACTCGAATTTTTTAAAGAAACCTTTGGTGAATACCCAAAGATGCATATAAACCACAGTAATAATATAGAAAATATTTATTGGGGAAGTAAACGCTTTTCACCGATTGTCAGTAGGATTTATTCAATTTTTAGAAAGAAGATAAAATCGCTTGGAACCGATGAAAATAGCGAGTATTTTTGGGGCGATGCCTCTAAAAAACATTTTAAGTATATAAGAAATCGTACTTTTAATGGGATAAATACTCTAAAAGCAGATAGCAGACTGGTTTATCCTGAAACTAATAAAGAAAAGTATTCAAACTTCTGGTTTAGTTCTTCAGACGGTATGCGTTTAGCACCTTTTTTGAAACTTCTTAAAAAAGAAAATGTGGACAAGCTGATAGCAAAAAAGGGTTGCTGTATTGTTTACACGCATTTCGCTTACGATTTTGTTGATGAGAGCGGAAATTTAAGTGAAGAATTTAAAGAATGCATCGATTATATAGCTTCTAAAAACGGTTGGTTTGCCCCTGCTAGTGAAATTTTAGATTATGTGCTAGAGGATAAAGGTTACAAGCCATCAAAAATTTATGAAACAAAGCAAGATTTCAAATGGTTTTTTGAAAGGATAACAAAATGAATTTTAAGAAAAAACTTTCGGCGGTATTCCGAAAAGCTGCAATTAAATTAGAACAAAGCGCAGAAAAAGTTTCTTATGATAACATAGGTCGTTATTGTTATGGTCCGTTGTCAAAACCAAATACATATGATATGAAATTTATCGAAAGTATCGGTTCTTTTTGCAGTTTTGCGGACGGATGTTCAATTTTGCAAACTCATTATATGGGTGTCACCACACATCAATTTTTATTTTCGAGCTTCAGATATCCTGATTTTGATAAATTGTTACCAAACAAAAAGCAAGAGGAAATTCTTGAAAAGCATATAACTTCTAAAAAAACGGTTATTGGCAATGACGTTTGGGTTGGTAAAAACGCAAGTATAATGGCGGGTGTAAAAATCGGCGATGGTGCAGTTATAGGTGCAGGAGCAGTAGTTACTAAAGATGTTCCTCCCTATGCTATTGTAGGCGGAGTTCCTGCAAAAATAATAAAATATCGTTTCGGCGAAGAACAAATAGACGAGCTTCTAAAAATCAAATGGTGGGATTGGAGCGACGAAACAATTTCCGAGCGCTTTGATGACTTTTTGGATATCGATAAATTCATAGAAAAATACAAGGTGGAAAAATAAATTGAGCAAGCTTTCTTCCTCTAATAACTTAAGGTGGGGTATAATTCTTTCCTATCTTACTATGGCAATTTCAATATTAGTTTCGCTGTTTTATACACCGATTGTTATTAAAAATCTTGGACAACAGCAATATGGGCTTTATAACATTGCTGCATCTGTAACGGGATATTTAAGTCTTCTTAACTTTGGATTGAGCAGTACGGTAATAAGATATGCTACAAAGCTGCGAGTAGAAAAACGCAATGAAGAAGTATCATCCATTTATGGTCTTTTCATAACCATATATTCTATTTTAGCAATAATAGTTTTAATAGTCGGCGGAATAGTAATACTTTTTGAAGATAAAATTTTCACTGTTACTACAGGTGCAGAAGGATATCGTCAGCTTAGAATTATAACATTTTTGATGATTATAAATTTAGCGATTAGTTTTCCTGCAAGTGTGTATCATTCTATTATAACATCGCATGAGCATTTTACTTTTCTGAAATTAGTTTCTATTGCCATAAGTCTTTTAACGCCTGCAATAATGATACCGTTATTGCTTTACGGATATAAAGCCGTAACTCTTACTGCAGTTGTTCAGGCATTGCATATAGCGGCATCTATAGTGTATGCAGTATATGTTCACAAAAAATTGAATGTTCGTATTTCTTTTAAACTTAAAACATTAGATAAAGGAATGCTGAAAAGTATCTTCACTTACACCTCATTTATATTTTTAGGATTGGTTGTTGACCAATTATATTGGAATACTGATAAATTGATTTTGAGTGTTTTAATCGGAGAAATTCCGGTTGCTATTTATGCGGTTGCATCTCAAATCCATTCTTATTATCAACAATTTTCAGGCTCCATCAGCGATGTGTTTTTTCCAAGAGTTACCCGAATGGTTTCTGAAAAGCAATCATCGGAAACGATGTCTAACTTATTTATAAAAGTAGGCAGACTTCAAGCACTTGTCATGTTGTTGATATTGTTTGGATTTATTTCTTTTGGTCAGGAATTTGTTTTCTTTTGGGCAGGTAATGGATACGAACAAGCGTATAGTATATCTTTATTAGTTATTGCTCCGGCCACAATACCCCTTATTGAAAGCACAGGATTTTTAATAATTAAGGCTATGAACAAGCATAAATTCCGTTCTGTTTTATATTTAATTATAGCAATAGCAAATGTGATTTTAAGCGTACCTGCATGTATTTACTTTGGCGCTATAGGTTGTGCTGTTTGTACTTGTATTTGCGTTGTTATAGGCCATGGATTTATTATGAACTGGTTTTATTGGAAAAAGATAAAACTTGCAATACCTGAATTTTGGAAACAAATATCAAAAATGATTCTTCCGGGTGCTTTATTAAGTGTAATAGCGTTATTTTTAAATAAATTTTATCCTTCCACAAATTTCTTAATTTTTGTAATAAAAATAATAGTTTTCGTAGTACTTTATGCAATATTACAGTATTTCTTTATAATGAATAGCTACGAAAGAGGACTTTTAAAAGGAGCTATAAATAAACTATTTCGCAAAAAAATCAGTCAGAGAAAGTAGTAAGGAATATATGAAAGTTTTACAGGTTAATTGTGTCTATAATACAGGCAGTACAGGAAAAATCGTATATGATGTTCACACCGAGTTATTAAAGCACGGGGAGGAATCTGTTGTTTGTTATGGCAGAATGACAAAAACTGCAGATACAAACGTATATAAAACCTGTGGCGAATTGTATTCTAAATTCAATAACCTTTTGACCAGATTTACAGGTATAATGTACGGTGGTTGTTTCTTTTCTACAAACAAGCTAATCAGTATTATTAAAAAAGAAAAACCCGATATTGTGCATCTGCACTGTATAAATGGTTATTTTGTTAACATATACCGCTTGATTACTTGGCTAAAGAAAAGTAAAATTAAAACTGTGCTTACACTTCACGCCGAGTTTATGCATACGGCAAATTGCGGTTATGCTCTTGAGTGTGAAAGATGGAAAACAGGGTGTGGGAAATGTCCCGTTTATAAAAAGGAAACAAAATCGTTTTTCTTTGACCGCACCGCTTGTTCTTGGCAAAAAATGAAAAAAGCCTTTGACGGCTTTAATGAAAATTTGATTGTAACCTCTGTGTCAGGTTGGTTAATGGATAGGGCAAAGCAATCTCCGATATTATCAGATAAAGAGCACGTTGTAGTTTTGAACGGTTTAGATACCGATGTTTTTAGCCTGAGACACACAGAAAATTTGCGCAAAAGTTTTGGTTCAATTGGTGAAAAGGTAGTTTTGTTTGTAACACCCGCTTTTTCTCTTGACAAAAATCATATTAAGGGTGGTTATTATGTTTTTGAGCTTGCAAAACAGATGCCAGAGGTTAAATTTGTGGTTGTCGGCAACCAAAACAGTGAAATTCAATTACCGAAAAACGTCATTGACGTTGGAAGAGTAGAAGGTAAGAAAGCTTTAGCGGAATATTATTCTTTAGCAAATGTCACTGTTTTACCGAGCAAAAAAGAGACATTTTCTATGGTAACAGCCGAAAGTCTTTGCTGCGGAACTCCGGTTGTGGGATTTAAAGCAGGCGGTCCCGAAACAATAACGATTCCCGAATACAGCAAGTTTGTGGAATATGGAGATCTTTCTGCTCTAAAAGACAGTCTTGAAGAATTTTTGGCAAAAGAATGGCCGTCTTCTGAAATTTCGGAAAAGGCAGCAAAAAAATACGACAAAACTATTATGTTTGAAGATTATTATAGTGTATATAAAAAACTGGTGAAAAAATTATGATAAGCGAAACCCAACAACAAACCGAAAAAATAAATTGGTTTTTAACCTTAGAAATGTTACTGTGCGCAGCAATGGTATGGTTTACCTGTTCTAAAAACGGAACTATGGCAAGTCATTGCTTTACGGTATCATTTATTGTGCTTTTATTAGTATTTATAAATTATATGATTAAAAAGTTTGAAGAAATAGATGAAATAGACGGTTTGTTACTTATAATAATAGCTATTTCTGTATTTAGTGTTTTTTTAAGCTTGTTTAACGCTGAAAGGGCAGTTACATTTGAAGGGTTGAAATCGTATTTTATGTTCCTTTCAACTGTGATTTTCTTTAGGTTGGCTGAAAAAATTAAAATAGGAAGAAAAACAGCTGATTTGATTTTTGGATTTAATATTATTATTTCGCTTATATATATTTATTGTAGACGTGCATATCCGCAGGATTATGTAGAAGGCGGCTCAACGATGCTTACGCTTAACTTTTCAAATCCTAATTTTACGGCGTTATTTGTATGTATATCTTTGTTATATATGTTTTTGGGGATATTTTATTATAAAAATATTATAATGAAAGGCATTTGTTTGATTTTATCAATAAGCAACTTTTCAATTTTGTTAGAAACAGGTTCCAGGAATCCCTTAGTTGCCTTCGTTTTGTTTTTAGTGATTTTTATTTTAAGTTATTTAAAAAGTAATTTGCGTTTTACAAAATGGTTTAGTGTTATAATCAATGCTTCGCCAACTATTTTTATGGTGGTTTATCTTAATTTTATAAGTGTTATTATAGAAAAAGGGTGGCTCGATTTTCTTGTTTCCAGAGGCAAAAATTTAAATTCGAGAGTTAAAATTTGGGAATGGTTTTTGGAGGGTCTTGAAAATAAATGGTTGCTCGGTGACTATGCTAATCTTACAGGAAATGCGCATAACTCTCATTTGGTAGTACTGTGTTCGTATGGTTTGATTGTTCTCGTATTAGTTATTGTTTTTACACATAAAATTTCAATTTCACTTGCTGAAAAGACACAAAATAGATTCCAATTTTCTTGTCTAATGGCGTTTTTTGCAATTCTTTTTATGGGCTTTGGAGAAGGCGCTCTTTATTCCGGCGGGCTTGGGATATATATACTTGGTGGTACATTTCTGACATTGGCGAATTCGGATTTCGAGCGGACAGATATTATAGAGGAGAATATAAAGTATGATAAAATCTGATTATAAAGCTTATGCGAAAATAGGGAAAGGATTTTGCATTTATCATCCACAAGGTATAGTTATAGGGCATAATTGTGAGATTGGGAATAAGGTATTAAAAGAAGTGGAAAATTGTTAAAATGAAGATTATTTTTTTGACTAATACGTTAACGCCACACCAATTGCCTTTGGCTAAGATGTTTGCAAGTATTTCACAATTTAAGTTTATTGAGTGTGTGAATATTGATAAGTCTTGTTTACCGATTGGATGGCGACAAAGCGGTAGATTTGATTTTGTTCTACCTTACGAAAAATTATGTAGCGATTTGGATTATTATATCAACCTTATAACACAGGCAGATATTGTTATTACAGGCAGTGCACCTGATTTTTTAATTAAAAAGCGTTTGAAAAACAAAAAACTCACTTTCAAATATTCTGAAAGAGTTTATAAGAAAAAATGTCCTTGGTACCAGTTGCCGCTTAGGGCAGTTAAGTATTTTTGGCAATTTGGAAGGTATAAAAACTTATATTTGCTTTGTGCCAGTGCTTATACATCGGGCGACTATGCAAAAACGGGCACATTTCTAAATAAAACATTTAAATGGGGTTATTTTCCAAAAACACAGAAATATGATATAAAAAGTTTAATTGCTCAAAAGGAAAAAAATACTATTCTTTGGGCGGCAAGAATGCTTGATTGGAAGCACCCTGAACTTGCCATTGAAATAGCAAGAAGGCTTAAAAAAGATGGTTATGATTTCATACTTAATATCATTGGAACAGGTGATATGGAGGAAGAAATAAGTCGCAGTATAGAAAAATCAGGTCTTCAGGAAAATGTCAAGTTGTTGGGTTCAATGTCTCCTGACGAGGTACGCACAAATATGGAAAAAAGTAAAATTTTCCTTATGACCTCTGACCGACAGGAAGGTTGGGGAGCGGTACTTAACGAGGCTATGAACAGTGGTTGTGCAGTTGTTGCCAACAGTGCTACGGGTTCGGCACCTTATCTTATAAATGATGGCGAAAACGGATTTTTATATAATGAAAATGATATTGATGATATGTATAAGAAGGTAAAATTTTTATTAGATAATTCCGATTTTGCATCTGATTTAGGGAAGAGAGCGTATTATACTATAACCGAACAGTGGAATGCGGAAAATGCGGCACAACGTTTCTTGGAGCTCAGTGAAAATTTACTTTCAGGAAAAAAAGGTAAAGATTTATTCGAAAACGGCGTTTGTAGCTATGCTAATCCAATTGAGGATAATTGGTATCAAGTAAAAAACGGAGAGATATAATGAAAATTTTGTTTGTATCTGAGTGTTATCCGGATAAGGACAACCCGCAATACTGCATATACCTTGAACAACAGGCAAAGGCTATTGTTGATAAGGGTCATAATGTAGATATTCTTGTCCCCAAAATTATTGATGGTAAATCAGCGGTTTTAAAAACTGTCTATAACGGTTTGAATATTTATAACGTAACAATTAACAAAGGTAAATTAAGTCGAATTTTTCCGTTGTATTCTCTTAAAAGTACATTGAATAATTTTGCTTGGCAAGATTATGATGCTGTATCAACACACCTTGTGTCAAATGGATTATGTTTTAGAATAAGTAATATTTGTAAACGTTTAAAGGTTCCTGTGGTAAAGCATTTTCATGGGTTAAATGTTTGGAAAGATTACTATACTAAAACTAACATTATACATAAGTTGCTTTGGATTTATAATGATATAATGAAAAGGCACCACTTGAACAGGTCTTCGGCTATAGTTGGTGTCAGCAACAAGGTTTGCGAGATTTTCAAGGCAAAAATAAAGAATAAACCCGTTTTTACGGTGTATAATGGTGTTGACAGTGAAAGGTTCATACCGAAAACAGAATACAATAAAAATGAGATTTTTACAGTTCTTTGTGTCGCAAACCTGATTAAAATTAAAGGTCATGATTATCTTATTGAAGCAATATCCTCCTTAAAAAAAGAAGGCAAAAAGATTAAACTGCAGTTAATAGGAGTAGGACCCGAAGAGGACCGACTCAAAGAAAAGTGTAAAACTTTAGGAATTGCAGAAGATGTAGATTTTTTAGGCACTCAACATTATGAAACGGTTTCTGTGTATATGAAAAATGCAGATATGTTTTTAATGCCATCTTATTTTGAGGCTCTTGGTTGTGTATACCTCGAAGCAATGTGCAGCGGAACAATTACCTGCGGTTGTTTTGGAACAGGTGCTGATGAAATTATTGAGGATAGAGTGGACGGGCTTTTGGTTGAACAAAGGTCTGCTAAAAGTATATATGATGCTATTATCTTTGCAATGGAAAATCCTCAAGATGCAAGTGAAATTGCAAAAAAAGGAATTATTAAAGCAAAAACTTTTTCTTGGGATGCTTCTGCATCTGAACTTTTAAAAGTTTATGAAAATACAATAAAGTGATTTTGGAATAGGAGTTTTAAAATGTCTTTATTTAAAAACAAAACCTTACTAATAACAGGTGGTACCGGTAGTTTCGGTAATGCGGTGCTTAACCGTTTTTTGAAGACCGATATTGGAGAAATACGCATTTTCTCACGCGATGAGAAAAAGCAGGACGATATGCGCCATGAATTTCAGGCTAAAATGCCTGAGGTGTCAGAAAAAATAAAATTCTTTATCGGCGATGTGCGTGATTTGGCGTCGGTTAAAAATGCTATGCATGGGGTGGATTACATATTTCACGCAGCGGCCTTAAAACAGGTGCCTTCTTGTGAATTTTTCCCTATTGAAGCAGTTAAAACCAATGTTTTGGGTACTGAAAACGTGCTTACGGCTGCAGTTGAAGCAGGAGTTAAAAATATAGTTTGCTTATCGACCGATAAGGCGGCATACCCCGTAAATGCTATGGGTACATCTAAGGCGATGATGGAAAAGGTAATAGTTGCTAAAAGCAGAACTGTAAGTCCCGAAAAGAGTAAAATTTGTTGCACTCGTTACGGCAATGTTATGTGCAGTCGTGGTTCGGTTATTCCTCTTTGGATAGAGCAGATAAAAGCAGGCAATCCCATTACTATTACTGAACCTTCTATGACTCGCTTTATAATGAGTCTTGACGAGGCGGTTGACCTTGTTTTATTCGCTTTCGAAAACGGTGTTTCGGGTGATATTCTGGTGCAAAAAGCCCCTGCTTGTACTATTGAAACGTTAGCTCGTGCGGTGACGGAATTATTCAATCCCGAAACGGAAATTAAGGTTATCGGTATTCGTCACGGCGAAAAGATGTATGAAACTCTTCTCACCAATGAGGAATGTGCCGGCGCTATAGATTTAGGTAATTTCTATCGTGTGCCCGCTGATAAACGTGGTCTTAATTACGATAAGTATTTCAAAGACGGCGATATTAACCGTAATCCGCTTACCGAATTTAACTCAAACAATACCGAACTTTTGAGTGTTGCCGAGGTTAAGGAAAAACTTTTAACTTTACAATATATTCGTGATGAACTTTCTGAAAGGCAAGGGAAATAAATGTTAGACATACTGCATCAGGGTATTCTTACCCTTGTGAGAAATGCTATAAATGGCGAGAAAAATACTGTATCGCCTGAGTTTGACTGGACAAAGGCGGTAAAAACAGCACAAAAGCATCAGATAATCAATATGGTTTATTACGGTGCTTTGGCGGCAGAGGTTAAAGAGGATGCTATAATGCAGTATCTTTTTACAACTTCTTGTATTTTTCTTTCAAAAAGCGAACAGCAAATGTTTGAAATAAAAAGAATTTGCGAAGCTTTTAACCAAAATGGCATAGAGTATATGCTGCTTAAAGGCACAAAACTTAAAAAGCTCTACCCAAAATCTGATATGCGTGTAATGGGCGATGCTGATATTCTTATAAGACCCGAGCAGTATGACCTGATTAAGCCTATAGTTTCAGGGTTCGGATTCACTCAAAAGGTTGAAAGCGACCACGAGCTGACATGGCAAAAATCCTCCCTTCTTTTGGAACTTCACAAAAGATTGATACCGTCTTACAATAAAGATTATTACGAGTATTTTGGTGATGGCTGGAAATTAGCAAAGCCTTGCCGAGAACAGCAAAATGTGTACGAAATGTCTGTGGCAGACGAATTTATATATCTTTTCACACACCTTTCAAAGCACTACCGTGACGGCGGTATAGGTGTAAGGCATATGACTGACCTTTGGGTATATCTTAGAGCAAATCCAGATTTGGATAAAGAGTATCTTGAAAAGGAATTGAAGGAATTAAAACTTTGGGATTTCTACAAAAATGTGATTGATACTTTAAATGTATGGTTTGGCGATAAAGCTCCTTCTGATAAAACCGATTTTATTACTGCAATTATTTTTGGGAGCGGTGCTTACGGCACACACGAAGCGCATCTGACCGCTACGGCTGTAAAATATATGAAAGCCACAGGAACCGCAAAAGGTGCAAGGAGAAGAAGGACTCTAGAAATTTTATTCCCAAAACGCAAAAACTTGGTTAAAAGATATCCAGTCCTTGAAAAAGCACCCATATTATTGCCTGTTTTTTGGGTGGTTCGAAGTGTGTCAACATTACTGTTTTCTTCTAGCAAAATAAAAAAACAACGAGAGGAAACGGTTTTTTTAACCAACGAACGTATCACTAATTATCAAAAAGCATTGAATTATGTAGGTCTTGACTACAATTTTAAAGAGTAGTTTTAAGGAAGGCGAAAAACAAATGAAAATATTGGTTACCGGTGCTTACGGTTTTGTAGGCAAAAATCTTTGCGAAGCTCTTAAAAACATTCGTGATAATAAAGATAGAACAAGACCGGGCTTGAAAATTGACGAGATTTTTGAGTTTGATATTGACACCGACATTTCTTTGCTTGATGAATACTGTAAAACGGCAGATTTTGTTTTTAATTTGGCAGGAGTAAACAGGCCAAAAGACATAAGTGAATTTATGAGTGGCAATTTCGGTTTTGCAGATACTCTTTTAGCTACTCTTAAAAAGCACAATAATACCTGTCCTGTGATGATTAGTTCATCTATACAGGCGACTCTCGACAACGATTACGGAAAGAGTAAAAAAGCAGGTGAGGATTTACTTTTTGAGTATGCAAAGGAAGCTGGAGCCAAGGTGCTTGTTTACAGGTTGCCAAATTTATTCGGTAAATGGTGCAGACCAAATTACAATAGCGTAATAGCAACATTTTGCAATAATATAGCCAATGATTTGGAAATTACGGTGAATAATCGAGAAACAGTACTCACACTCGTTTATATTGATGATTTTGTTTGCGAAATGCTGAACGCACTCGAAAACAAGGAAAACCGTGATGGCGATTTTTGCAAAGTGGCAGTAGAGCATAAGGCAACACTTGGTGGAATTGTGGATTTGCTTTACAGCTTTAAGTCCCAAGTGACAACACTTTTAATGCCCGAAATACCAAGTGGTAGCTTTGAAAAAAAGCTTTACTCGACCTATCTTTCGTATTTGCCCGAAAGTAAAGTCCGTTTTCCGCTTAAAATGAATTGCGATGACAGAGGTAGCTTTACCGAGCTTTTAAAAACCGAAAAATGCGGTCAGTTTAGCGTTAATATTTCCAAGCCCTCTATCACAAAGGGACAGCATTGGCACAATACAAAGTGGGAATTTTTTATTGTGGTAAGCGGTAAAGGACTTATCGAACAACGAAAAATCGGCACTGATGAAATTTTAAGATTTTATGTTTCGGGCGACAAAATTGAGGCAGTACATATGCTTCCCGGTTATACCCACAACATAATAAACCTATCCGAAACTGAGGATTTGGTAACTCTTATGTGGGCAAATGAACAGTTTGACCCAAAACACCCCGATACATTTTTTGAGAAGGTGTAAGATTATGAATATTAAAACCGATTATAGCGATGTGAAGTTCAAAAATGATGGAAGACTGAAGCTACTTATAATTGTGGGTACTCGTCCCGAGATTATAAGACTTGCCGCCGTTATAAATAAATGTCGCAAGTATTTTGACTGTATTTTAGCACACACAGGTCAGAATTATGACTACAACCTTAACGGAGTTTTCTTTAAGGACCTTAAGCTCGCTGATCCCGAGGTTTATATGAATGCTGTCGGCGACGATCTTGGCGCAACCGTAGGAAATATAATCAACTGCTCCTATAAGCTTATGGCAGAGATAAAGCCTGACGCTCTCCTTATTCTCGGAGACACGAATTCCTGCCTTTCCGCAATCTCCGCAAAGAGACTTCATATCCCGATTTTCCACATGGAAGCGGGCAACAGATGTAAGGACGAGTGTCTTCCCGAGGAAACGAACAGACGTATCGTTGATATTATCTCCGACGTTAACCTAGCATACTCCGAACACGCAAGAAGATACCTTGCCGACTGCGGACTTCCTAAGGAAAGAACCTACGTTACAGGTTCGCCTATGGCAGAGGTGCTCCACCAAAATCTCGAGGACATTAAAAAGAGCGACATTCTTAAAAAGCTCGGACTCGAGCGCCGCAAGTACATACTTCTTTCGGCTCACAGAGAGGAAAATATTGACACCGAGAAAAACTTTTTAAGTCTGTTTACCGCTATAAACAGAATAGCGGAAAAGTACGATATGCCTATTCTTTATTCTTGTCATCCACGCTCCAAAAAGCGTCTTGAAGCCTCTGGCTTCCAGCTTGATAAGAGGGTTATTAGGAATGAGCCTCTTGGCTTCCATGATTACAACAATTTACAAATGAATGCATTTTGTGTGGTTTC
>JAZNWW010000082.1:0-3104 GCA_045593535.1 Acutalibacteraceae bacterium | reverse complement strand
TCTCCGACCTGATGTGCCAAGAATTTTTTGTTCCGGCGAAGTCGAAGAACGCAGTAATACTGACGTATTACAAGTGATGAGACAAGTTCGGACGGAAAATTATAAATATCAGGCGTGACAGGTTCGAATCTTGTCACCCTATAGAAAGTCGGAATAGTGCTTTTAGACACTATTTCGACACCAAATCGCAGATTTGGTAACAAATTTCTTTGGAAATTTGTCTTTAGTCGTTGCAATGAATATCGAGCCAATTCAAATTTTTATGATTTGAATTGGCAAAAGCCGATTATATCGGCTTGTCGAAACGTCTTAAAGCGTTTCGACATTCTATAATCATTATAGTGAGCAAGAGAGGAGTGCTTTTATGGAGAACATTGTTTTGCCTCATAGTCACGGAAATTTAGCAGAAGGGCTGCAACACGATATGCCGACAGGCAGGGCGTTTGAAATCATATCCGACATATTCAAAATTTTGTCGGATGCCAGGCGGGTACAGCTTTTTTGGGCGTTGTGTCATTGTGAGGAGTGTGTCATAAATCTTTCGGCGCTCTTAAATATGAGCAGTTCGGCGTTGTCCCATCATTTAAAGCTACTCAAAACAACAGGCTTTGTAGTCAGTAGAAGAGAGGGCAAGGAGGTTTACTATACTGCCGCAAACACGGAAAAGACAAAAATTTTGCACGAAATGATTGAGCAGATTTCGGAGGTTGCCTGTCCTGCCGAAAGTGTGCCTGTCGATTTGCATAATTACGATGCAAATGTTCATATCATCACACAGCTTCATGATTTTTTAACGGGAGATATTCGCACTCGCTATACCACGCAAGAATTATCGCAACGTTTTTCAATCAACAAAACCACATTGAAAACCACATTTAAAGCATATTACAACAAGCCGATTGCTACATATATGAAGGAATATCGGATAAAAACCGCAAAACAGCTTTTGCAAAAAACCGATAAAACCATTGCGGAAATTTCTTTTGAAGTGGGGTATGAAAACCAAAGTAAATTTACAGCCGCTTTCAAGGATATAGTCGGTATGCTTCCTAAAGAGTACCGAAAGGCGCATATCAAAAAAGGTGAATAAAAGAGCCTCACCACTAATTTTAAGTGGTGAGGCTTTTAGGCTTAGCCATCCTTCAATTCGTTAACGCTATGGATATTTTGGTCGGGTGCTTCAATATAGCGAAACAATTCCTCCAAGCTTTCTGATATTTTATAAAGCTCTGAACAATTTTCACGAATAAAGTTCTTGTTCATAGCCGCAAGCATTGCGGTATTTATTTCGTTGTAGTAGCCCTTTATATTGTAAATTGCAATCGGTTTGTTATGGCGACAAAGCTGTTTTAGGGTTAATATTTCAAAGAACTCCTCAAAAGTACCGATACCGCCGGGCACAACTATAAAAGCATCGGCATTATCCTCCATAATCTGCTTGCGCTCACGCATAGTATCAGGTAAAACGAGCTCATCGCAAAAGTCACAAATCGCCTCAATTTTTTCGTTTTGGAAAAATTTCGGGATGACACCGAGGATATGACCGCCGGCTTTTCTTACACCACGTGCCGCAGCGCCCATCAAACCGTTACCGCCGCCGCCAAAAACCAAGGAATGACCACGGGTGACCATTTCATATCCCATCTGTTCAACCCTCTCAATATATTCGGGGTCTATTGTAGGGGAGGCTGCCCCATAAACACAAATTCTCATATAAAAGCTCCTTAAAAAATGTGGTTATAAAAAATCAAAAAGAAATTTTACCTTTATTATATATATTATACCATTTTATTTTTGATAACTCAAGGGGGAGAGTTTATTGACAAAAAGAACGGGATATTTTATAATATAATCAAATATTTTGAAAAATTGAGGTGTAGTATGAAAAAGCTAAAACGTTATTTGACCGCACCCGCAAGAAGAATGAAGTTATATTTAGATTCTTCAGCCAAATTAGGTTACAAGGGATTCAAAAAGTTTAGAATAGCTTTCGATATTTTGTGGTGGAGAGAGGTTCATCATTATAAGCCAAATGATTACGTTTTCTATGGCTTTGATAAATATTCATCGGCTTACCGAAAGCTTTTTTTGAGAGATTACGACCAATACATAACCTACGGTAAGCTCAACGTTGGCTCGGGCGGTGGCAAGGGCGGTCAGTACGAGCGTTACGGAAAAGATATTATCGGAAGAGATTGGCTCAGAGTTGATGAAACATCGGTAGAAAAAACAAGAGAGTTTATAAGGCTCAATAAAAAGGTTATTTTTAAGCCCTTCACCGGTTCTTGCGGAAAAGGGGTTTTTGCCTTTGATATTGCCGATGGTGAAAATGCAATGGAGGAAGCGATACTTGCGGTTATCGGCAAGAGATATGTTTGTGAGCAATTCATAGAACAACACGAAAAATTAGCGACACTTCATCTACAATCTGTAAATTCGGTTCGTGTTTTAGCCTTTAATGACCACGGAACACCTCATATCATAGCCGCAACCCTTAAAATCGGAGGGGAAGATAAGGTTGTTGACAATCTGCGAAACGGCGGATTGGCAGCAAATATAAATGTAGAAAACGGAATAATCAATACTCCCGCTTTCGATTTAGCGGATAACTGCACCTATTTCACTCAAACCGGAGTCACCATTATAGGATTTCAAATACCGCATTGGGACAAGGTGTGCGAGCTTGCCAAAAAGGTTATTTTAAATTCCGGAGGCAATATATTATTAGGATTAGATATAGCAATAACAAACGAGCGGGCAGTGCTTATAGAATCAAACAATCGCCCCGGAACGAGAATTGTTCAGTCCTTTGACAGAAAGCCTAAAGGAAAAATTATCAGAGATTATTGCAAAAAATATAAAAAAGAATTAAAGCGAATCCCCAGAAGAATTAAGAAAAAGCACAAATCGGTTTATTGAGTGTTATAAACTAAAAAATCGCCTTACGCTATCTGCGTGGGCGATTTTTGTATAACGAAAACCACGCGATAGTCGCGTGGTTCTATAGAGGTTAACCGATGAACAAAACAAAATCCTCCATTTGTGTTAAAATAGCAATGACCTGCCAGTCAAGCAAAAGCACAAATGGAGGATTTATAAATGAA
>JAZNWW010000081.1:0-3898 GCA_045593535.1 Acutalibacteraceae bacterium | reverse complement strand
AGGAAACAGACCAATTAAGTCTTTTCGACCCGCGGGACCCATTTATGGGTAGTAAGTAGTTATTGCATGGCTGGCAGGCCAACCTTAAAACGCACTTGTGCGTAGCCAGTATCGTTTAGGGCTATGCCCGAAAATGAAATAGCACCCGCTATGCGGGTGGATATTTATTACTGTTGTATATGTATCGGGATATTTATTTGCCTTTACTTCATCAATTTTTTGATTTGTGGCAGTGAGAATAAAATTGCGGCACCAATGGTGGTTATAATCAGTTCGGGCAACATATATGAACCGTTGTAGGCAAGTGAATAAATCCAGCTGTCGCCTGAAGCAAACACGCCAAAAATCACAACCCCCGACAAGAAATGACATACAAATCGGATAAAGAGCGAAAGTGCTGTTCCGAACAGTATTTTGAAAATGTTATTTTTACCGAAAACTGCTGATAAACCGAGAGCGGTAAAGGGTATAATATAATCGAGGAAAATTGTACCGACTAAAGCTGTGGGAGTCAGTCCCCAACCGAAAAGTCCGTCCATAGTTATTCCGAATAGTAGCTGTAAGAGAGAATAACAAAAAGCGGCTACCAATCCCTTTTTTACCCCAAGCAAAAAAGAGAGCATAACTATCGGCAACATTGAAAAAAGTGTAACAGCACCGCCCATTGGCAGCTTGTAAACCTTTATGAAGCTAAGTACTGTTGCAAGTGCTATAAAAACAGCGCTCAAGGTCAGTGAATAAATTTTGTTCTTGTTTGTTTCTTTCATTTTCTTTTCTCCTTAAATAAATTGCAATAGACAAATCACAATAGCCTTTAAAGGAGGGTTTTCTGCTCTCAGGATAGCCAAAGCAGTCAAACCAAAATCAGATTTTGAAACAAGTATTTTTTCGCTGCAGCTTGCGTTTTAATACTCGTAAATCCGACGAGATTTACTGCGTTTAGTGCCTCGCACATCAAAAAAACTTTGCCTATAAAATTCTTTGACCTTAAAGGCGCGGTTTTTTGAGTGGATTTTGGTGAAGCGAAGCACATAAGGCTAACGCCTATGTGGTGAGATAAGCCGAAAGCCGCCTAAAAACCGCCCTTTAAGGCTGGTTTTGGTTTGACTGCTTTGGCTAAACAGAAAAGCCACAGGCAATTCTACCTGTGGCAATACATTTCACGTATTTCCCTACGGCGGCATTATCCGCATCAGGTTAAAGGTCGAAGTTACAAAACTTCCTCTCAGCACGGTCTCACCGGCTCCCTATTGCAAGCAGATTATAACACCGTAAAAATGAGTTGTCAAGAAATTTTTCCAAAGACTGCTATTGTTGTTGAAAAAATCGGATAAAAGATGTATAATATTATGATAGAGTAATATTATTTGGAGAAATGTATGAGGATAGTTTTTTACACGCTCGGCTGTAAAGTAAATCAGTATGAAACCGAAGCGGCGAGAGAAATTTTCATAAAAAACGGATATACCGCTGTGCGTGAGGGCGAAGCCTTTGATGTAGCGGTAATAAATTCTTGCACCGTTACAGCCGAAAGTGACAGAAAAACCCGACAACTGCTTCACAAAACAAGAAGAGAAAATCCGAACAGTATAATTGTCTTGACAGGGTGTATGGCACAAACACTAAAGGATGATGTCCAAGAATTGCAGGCCGCCGACATAATTGTCGGAAATACCGATATCCAAAAAATTATAGAGCTTGTAAACGAGTATAAGAAGAATAAAAAACGAATTTTTTCGCTTTCGCTACACGAAAAGGGCGAAAAATTCAACACGCCGGGTATTTCCTCCTTTGCCGAGCGAACACGTGCATATATGAAAATCGAAGATGGTTGCGACAGATTTTGCACCTATTGCATAATCCCTTATGCCAGAGGTTGTGTTCGTTCAAAGCCGATTGATGAAATAAGACTTGAAGCGCAAAGCTTGGCGCAAAAAGGTTTCAGTGAAGTAGTGCTTGTCGGAATAAATCTTTCCTCTTTTGGCAAAGGCGAGGATAAAAACCTTTGTGATGCGGTGGATGCGGTCTGCTCGGTTGAGGGGATAAAGCGAGTGCGACTCGGCTCTTTAGAGCCCGATTATATAAGCGATGAAATGCTAAAGCGACTAAAAAAACAAGAAAAATTTTGTCCGCAGTTTCATTTGTCCTTACAGTCGGGCTGTGATGCTACACTCAAGCGTATGAACAGGCATTACGACACGAAATTTTATTATGATTTAGTTAGAAGAATAAGAGAAATTTTTGACAACCCATCAATTACGACCGATATTATGGTCGGCTTTGCAGGGGAAACCGAAGAAGAATTTAAAGAAAGTGTAGATTTTCTTAAAAAGGTAAGCTTCGCCAAGGCTCACGTTTTCGCTTATTCGAGAAGAAAAGGAACCTTTGCTGACAAAATGCCAAATCAAGTAACAAAAGCCGAAAAGTCAAGGCGTGCTAAAATTATGGCGAGTGCGGCTAAAGAATCTGAACAAGACTTTTTAAAATCACAAATCGGTAAAGAGGAAGAGGTTTTGTTTGAAACTTATGAGAGCGGTTTGCTCTTCGGTTACACTAAAAATTATTCGAGAGTAGCGGCAAAGGCGGATGCTTCGCTTATCGGAAAAATAGTAAGGGTTAAAATTACTTCAGTAAATGATTGCATTTGTTATGCTATGCTTTAAGGAGGAAAATTTATGGATTGCAAGAGATTTTTTGAGAGTTTAAAAGGCAGAAGAATTGCTATGTGCGGAATTGGCGTCAGCAATACACCTCTTATTTTGGATTTTTTAAAAAAGGGCGCTACTGTTTACGCTTGTGACAGAAGAACAAGAGAAATGATAGGAAATGTTGCTACCGAGCTTGAAAATGCGGGCGCAGAGCTTCGACTCGGTGAAGAATACCTCGACAATCTAGAGGTTGACATAATCTTTAGAACTCCGGGTATGAATTGGAACCTTCCCCAGCTCGATGCCGCAAGAAAAAAGGGTATCGCAGTAACAAGTGAGATGGAGGTATTTTTTGACCTTTGCCCCGCAACAATTTTTGCAGTAACAGGCTCGGATGGAAAAACCACCACCACAACCCTTATCGCCAAAATGCTCGAAGCAGAAGGCAAAAAGGTATTTGTCGGCGGAAACATCGGCAAGCCCTTGCTTCCTGAAATAGAAAATATAAAGGCTGAAGATTTTGTTGTGGTTGAGCTTTCCTCCTTCCAGCTTATTTCTATGCGAAAAAGTCCCGATGTTGCTGTTGTTACAAATGTTGCTCCTAATCATTTGGACGTTCACAAGGATATGGATGAATACGTTGAAGCCAAACGAAATATACTTATGCACCAAAACGCATTTTCACGTACAGTTTTAAACAGGGACAATGAGATTACCGAAAGCTTCCGAAGCTATGTCAGAGGACAGTCTTTAGGCTTTAGTATGGAGCGACAGCTCAATAACGGTGCTTGGTTGTCGAGGGATGGATATCTCCATATGGCATACAGGGGTATGGATGTTCCGATTATGCACAGAAGCGAAATCAAGATTCTCGGTGACCACAATGTTGAAAATTATCTCACAGCAATTACTGCTGTTTGGGGATATGTGGGCCTTGATTCTATTAAAAAGGTAGCAAGAGAATTTGCGGGCGTTGAGCACCGAATCGAGTTTGTCAGAGAAGTGAGCGGTGTTAAATTTTATAACGACTCAATAGCTACAAGCCCGACAAGAACTATTGCAGGACTTAAAGCTTTTTCACAAAAGGTTCATCTTATCGCCGGAGGTTATGACAAGCATATACCCTTTGAACCGATGGTGCCTTATATTATAGAAAAGGTAGAAAAGCTTTACCTTTGCGGTGATACTGCCGATAAAATCGAAAAGGCTGTAAGAGACTCGAAGGATTACAAGGGAGCTCCTGAAATTAT
>JAZNWW010000080.1:0-2993 GCA_045593535.1 Acutalibacteraceae bacterium | reverse complement strand
CTTCCTCTGTGGGAACGAACTCATGAAGCGGCGGGTCAAGGAAACGGATTGTAACCGGGTTGCCCTCAAGTGCTTCGTAAAGCTTTTCAAAGTCGCCTTGTTGATAAGGAAGAATCTTAGCAAGAGCTGCTTCTCTGCCCTCAACAGTATCAGCACAAATCATTTCACGGAAAGCAGCGATTCTGTCAGCCTCGAAGAACATATGCTCTGTACGGCAAAGACCGATACCTTCAGCACCGAGCTCACGAGCCTTCTTAGCATCAGCAGGTGTATCAGCATTTGTACGAACCTTTAAGGTTCTGAATTCATCAGCCCAAGCCATAATTCTGCCAAATTCGCCAGCGATTTCAGCATCAACTGTGGGGATAATGCCATCATAGATATTACCTGTTGAACCATCGATAGAAATATAGTCACCTTCATTGTAGGTCTTGCCTGCGAGAGTGAACTTCTTGTTAGCTTCATCCATAATGATATCGCCGCAACCGGATACACAGCAAGTACCCATACCACGAGCAACAACGGCTGCGTGAGAGGTCATACCGCCACGAACGGTGAGGATACCTTGAGAAGCCTTCATACCTGTAATATCTTCGGGTGAAGTTTCAAGACGAACAAGAACAACCTTTTCGCCACGAGCATTCCAAGCTTCTGCATCTTCAGCAGTAAATACAACCTTACCGCAAGCAGCGCCGGGAGATGCGCCCAAGCCCTTGCCTGCAGGAACAGCAGCCTTAAGAGCCTTTGCATCGAATTGAGGATGTAACAATGTGTCAAGGTTACGAGGATCGATCATAGCAACTGCTTGCTTCTTGTCGATCATACCTTCGTCAACTAAATCGCAAGCGATTTTGAGAGCTGCCTTAGCAGTTCTCTTACCGTTACGAGTTTGAAGCATATAAAGCTTACCGTGCTCAACTGTAAATTCCATATCCTGCATATCACGATAGTGGTCTTCAAGAGTATTGCAAACCTCGATAAACTGAGCATAAGCCTCGGGGAATTTGTTAGCCATTTCAGCGATAGGCATAGGAGTACGAACACCTGCAACAACGTCTTCACCTTGTGCATTTGTTAAGAACTCACCCATAAGTCCCTTTTCACCTGTAGCAGGGTCACGTGTGAAAGCAACACCTGTACCGCAATCATCACCCATATTACCGAAAGCCATCATCTGAACGTTGACAGCGGTACCCCAGGAATAAGGAATATCGTTGTCACGACGGTAAACGTTTGCACGGGGGTTGTCCCATGAACGGAAAACAGCTTCAACAGCGCCGATTAACTGTTCTTTAGGATCAGAGGGGAAATCTTTACCAATCTTGTTTTTGTATTCAGCCTTGAATTGACCAGCCAAAACCTTGAGGTCTTCAGCGGTTAATTCAACGTCTTGAGTAACGCCTTTTTCTTCCTTCATTTCGTCGATAAGCTCTTCAAAATATTTCTTACCAACTTCCATAACTACGTCAGAATACATTTGGATAAATCTTCTGTAGCAGTCCCAAGCCCAACGAGCGTTGCCTGACTGTTCAGCCATATATTCAACAACTTCTTCATTAAGACCGAGGTTAAGGATAGTATCCATCATACCGGGCATAGATGCACGAGCACCTGAACGAACGGAAACGAGAAGAGGATTAGTCTTGTCGCCGAACTTCTTACCAACGATACCTTCCATATCGTCAATGCCTTTCATGATTTGAGCCATGATTTCATCATTGATTTTTCTGCCATCTTCGTAATACTGTGTGCAAGCTTCGGTAGAAACAGTGAAACCCTGAGGAACAGGAAGACCGATTTTGGTCATTTCTGCAAGGTTTGCACCCTTACCGCCGAGAAGCTCACGCATGCTTGCGTCGCCTTCTTTAAAAAGGTAAACGTACTTGTGACCCATTGAGAATCAACCTCCTAAAAATATTATGGATTACTCCATATTTACATAATATTGTACCTATAATAAGGTATCCAAGTTATTATACCAACTTTTTTACAAAAAAGAAAGTATTTTTTTCGAAAATACTAATTTTTTTAAAAAAATTTCGCAAAACGTGAAAAATATTCTATTTTTTATGCCGAATTTAGGCATTTTTGACTGAAACTTTGGTATTTTTTTGTGGTTTTACCTGCGGGAGTCTGAAATATGTAGCGGTTGTATCGAAAATTATTTTTGCCAACCAATCGTTTGTGCAACCTTTTGCTATTCGCCACTTCCAATTATCACCCAAAGTTGAGGGTGTATTTATACGGGCGGAATTATCGAGTCCCAAAAAGTCCTGCATTTGAAGAATTACCGTATCGGCAGAAGTCGCCATTGCCGATTTTATAAGCGCCCAGTTAAAGCTGTCGTTCTCCCCTATTTGCAAATATTCACGCATAAATTCGACCTCGACTTTGTTGCCTCCCTTCATAAAGCCTATCGCAGTATCATTATCGTGAGTTCCGGTATATAAAACGCAATTTGGGGTTACATTATGTGGTAAATAACTACTTTCGCAGTCAGGCGAAAAAGCAAACTGTAAAACCTTCATACCGGGATAGCCTGTGAATTTCAAAAGCTTGCGGACATCATCATCAATTGTGCCCAAATCTTCGGCGATAATATTAAGTGAACCAAAATGTTTATTAAAGGCTTCAAAAAGTGACTTGCCCGGTCCTTTTTTCCATTTTCCGCCTTTAGCGGTTTTGTCGCCATAAGGAATACTGAAATATGCTGAAAAAGCTCTGAAATGGTCAATGCGAACCACATCATAAAGTGCAGTACAAAATTCAATTCTTTTTAGCCACCAGGAATAGCCATCCTTTTTCATATAGTTCCAGTCATACAAAGGATTTCCCCATAGCTGACCATCTTTTGAAAAAGCATCGGGCGGAACACCTGCAACCGCCTTTGGTTTAAAGCCATCATCCAACAAAAACTGTTCTTTATTTGACCAAACATCAGCACTGTCAGCGCTTACATAAATCGGAATATCGCCGATTATTTTAACACCGTT
>JAZNWW010000079.1:0-3881 GCA_045593535.1 Acutalibacteraceae bacterium | reverse complement strand
AAAATATAGGGTGACTTATTATCTCACCGCAAAGGATGGATATAAATTTACCTCCAACACAAAGGGGACTATAAATGGTAGCACAGCAAGCTTTGTGCTGACCGATGCCACTCATGCGAAGGTGTCTTTGTCTGACCTTGTCCCCGGTGACGGCAAAAAAGAGGTTTCTTCTGTTTCTATTTACGTAACCGCCCCCAAGGATGGCGAAAAACCCAATTACACAAAAATTGACGGAACCGAGTATTACAGTGATAACGGAATTAACGGAACCTCTACAAAAATTTATAAAAACGGTATTGCTTGGTATAAGTCCGCATCATCTTATATAAGCCCGGGCACTACCGAAACCTTCAAGGCCGGCACAGAATATATCCTAAAGATTTCTCTTTTGGCTAAAAGCGGATATAAATTTACGAGCAGTCTTACCGCAAAAATTAACGGTAAAACCGCAACCGTTGAAACCTTCGATGATGGCAGTATAAATGTTTCAGTTAAGCTTACCGCACTTAGCAAAGACCATAAGCATACCGATTCCGATTGGAAAACTGACAAAGAAAACCATTGGAAAATTTGCACTGATACCGCTTGTGCTTCTGTTACAGTAGCAAAGGAAGCACATAAAGACTCAAACAAGGACAAAAAATGCGATGTTTGCGGATATGCGATTTCAGAAGCAAGCAGCGGTGTCAACGACAAACCCGAAGGTGAAACTTCAACAACAGAAGAGACCGAGTCGGGCGAGACAGACCAGATGGTATCTTCTGAAAAGACAGACAATAAAACAGACGAAAAAGCTTTCCCTTGGATTTGGATTGTTGCAGGGATAGTTGTTTTGGGAGCGGTTGTTACGCTTATTTTAGTTTTTGTTAAAAAGAAAAAGTAAACGCCAAGGCAAATTTAAAATATTCTGAATACCACACATAATATGACAGCTTTTGGGAATAAATATAAAAAACAAAAGGTGGGATTATTATGGTGGAACAGGATACAATAAAGCTTTTAAGAGAATGTGATGCAGGTGTCAAAATGGGTGTGTCATCAATATCGGATGTACTGCATTATGTGACAAACAAAGAGTTCAAAAAGCTTCTTTGCGAGTGCAAAAGAGAACACGATGTCTTGGATGATGAGCTTCAAAAGCTGCTTGACAAATATAAGGATGAGGGAAAAGAGCCTAATCCTATGGCAAAGGGTATGTCTTGGATAAAGACAAACGTGAAGCTGGCTATAGATGATTCGGACAAGGTGGTTGCGGATTTGATTACAGATGGCTGTAATATGGGAGTTAAATCACTCAACAAATATCTGAATAAATATAAGGCAGCTGATGAGGTATCAAAGGATATAGCAAAAAGGCTAATAAACCTCGAAGAAAAATTAGCGATTGATATTAGAGAATATTTATAAAAAAACAACCGAGCCGACAGGCTCGGTTGTTTTTATTTGATGAATAAAGCACGTATGGCGTTGAGAACAGCGAGAACCATAACTCCTACATCGGCAAATATAGCCATCCACATAGTAGCTTTGCCAAGGCTTATAAAGGCAAGTGCTATTAGTTTTATTCCAATGGCAAATGCGGTGTTTTGGTGAACGATTTTAAGGCATTTGCGGGATATTTTAATGGCTTTTGCAATTTTCAGGGGGTCATCATCCATCAAAACAACATCTGCTGCTTCGATTGCGGCATCCGAACCCAAAGCTCCCATAGCAATACCGATGTCAGCCCGAGTCAAAACGGGAGCATCGTTTATACCATCGCCGACAAAGACAAGCTTTTTCGCTTTTGGTTTTGCCGACAGTATTTCTTCCAACTTATCGACCTTATCGCTTGGGAGTAATTCGCTGTAAAATTCATCGATACCAAGTGTCTTTGCAACACCTTGTGCTACCGAGCTCGAGTCACCGGTCAGCATAACTGTCTTTTTGACTCCGGCGTTTTTGAGAGCATCAAGGGCGAGCTTTGCCGAGGGCTTGACAACATCGGATATTACAATATATCCGGCATATTTTTTGTCAATAGCAATATGTATTACAGTTCCCGAAGTATGACAGTCATAGCAAGAAATGTCAAGGCTTTTCATCAGCTTATCATTTCCGACAGCGACAAAATGTTCACGCACCTTTGCTGTGACACCGTTTCCGCTTATCTCACGAATATCGCTGACAAGATTTTGGTGGGGTTTTAAAGGAAAGGCTTTTTTCAGACTTTGTGCAATAGGGTGAGAGGAGGCGCTTTCGGCAAGGGCTGCATATTCGAGCAAGGCGCTTTCAGAAAGATTGGTGGGGTGAATATCCACAACCTCAAAAACGCCTTGAGTTAAGGTTCCGGTTTTGTCAAAGGCGACAATACTTGTTTTGGAAAGAGTCTCTAAAAAATTGGAGCCTTTGATGAGAATACCCGCCTTGCTCGCTCCACCGATACCGGCAAAGAAGCTTAAAGGAATACTTATAACCAAGGCGCAAGGACAGCTTGCTACAAGAAAGGATAGGGCTCGGTAAAGCCATTGGCTCCAATTAGCACTTGCCCCAAAAAGCAGACTCACAACAGGCGGCAAAAGGGCAAGAGCTAATGCACTGTAGCAAACAGCAGGGGTATAAATTCGGGCAAATTTTGAAATAAAGTTTTCAGATTTTGATTTGCGGGAGCTCGCATTTTCGACCAGCTCCAAAACCTTGGAAACGGTGGAGTCGGAGAACTCTTTTGTGGTGCGGATTTTTAAAACACCGCTTAAATTTATGCAACCGCTGATGATTTCCTCACCTACCGTGATGTCACGGGGCAGGCTTTCTCCTGTCAAAGAGCTTGTGTTAAGGGTGGATGTGCCCTCGGTCACGATACCATCAAGAGGGACTTTTTCACCGGGGCGAACAACGATTATTGTGCCGATTGGGACTTCATCGGGGTCGATTTGCTCTAAATTTCCGTTTGTTTCAACGTTGGCATAATCGGGGCGAATATCCATAAGAGCTGTTATGTTTTTTCGGCTTTTTCCTACTGCATAGCTTTGGAAAAGCTCGCCTGTTTGATAAAAGAGCATAACGGATACCGCTTCTGTGTAATCACCTGTATCGATAAGACCAATAATTATAGCACCGATGGTTGCTATCGCCATCAAAAAATTTTCATCAAAAATTCGCTTGTTTTTGATGCCCTTGAAGGCTTTTTTCAGAATATCGTGACCTACAATGAAGTAGGGAATAAGATATAACAAAAAGCGCAAAATTCCATCAACCGACAGAAAATGAAGGGCAAGTATCATAACCGCAGATGCGATAATGCGTATCAGCGTTTTTTGTTGTTTTTTATTCATAAGGGCTCACCTTTAACCGTTTTATTAAATATAAATCTCGAAGTCATCATCGATTTTTTTACAGTTTTTTTCTACCTCTCGCATAACTGAAGCTATATCTTTATTATCCTCAAACTCCACAGTCATTTTAAGAGTCATAAAGTTGACAACAGCGCTTTTAACACCCGAGGTTTTATTTGCGGCTTCTTCCATAAGATTGGCGCAATTTGGACAATCTACCTCGATTTTGTATATTTTTTTCATAATAAAAATCTCCGCTTATTCAAATTTGTAGGTCGAACACCTTACGTATGTATTATATTTAACATTTAAAAAGGTGTCAACTTGTTGGGATAAAATACGACTACAAGGTGAATAATAATTTCCAAATGGAGTATTTTGTGCCGGGCTATTGCGTTATTTTGCTCCAAATGGTATAATAACGGTTAGGGTGACAAGACTCGAACCTGTTACGGTTTCACATGTCACCTTTTACCGCCTTTCTTGCGCTTATTTTTGTAAGGCGACAGCCTTACTGCAAATTTCACGCTTCGCCTTTCGAAAAAAGGTGACCGAGAAACTCTCCGA
>JAZNWW010000078.1:0-4168 GCA_045593535.1 Acutalibacteraceae bacterium | reverse complement strand
GATGAATTAAAGAAATATATTCATTACTACAACTATGAACGTATTTCCTTAAAACTAAAAGGAATGAGCCCGGTACAATACCGAACTCATTCGCATGCAATTTAATATTTCATTTTGTCTAAACTTTGGGGGTCACTTCACGAATGATGTCAGCTTCTTTATTATTCATTTATTGCTTTATCTTGATTTTCTTCCAAATACATATTTGCCTTTTTACTTTCTAACGAAATTTTTATCAAAATTACGAACAAAGTGACATTGAAAATTATAAAAATAATTCCACCAAAGCCGAATTTAAAGTAATCACCAATATCCAAATACTCTGTCAGTCTGGAATACGGAAAATAGTATGAAGTAAGCATCATAACCAGTGAATAAATTACAGAAATTTTTGAATAAATCAATCTGCGTTTTTTATTTTCAGTTGATTTAACCACTGGTAAAACAAGCAAAAACACTGAAAAAAGCAATCCAATGATTGAAAATATTAACCACGCTTCTTCACCATTGAAGAAATCAATCATTGAACAGTTCTCCGTAGTGACATCGACGATTTCACCTAAAAAGTTTTTAGTATAGCTTTTTACCATAGTGCAGAGTGGAATAAACCATAAAATAATACATATAAACTGTAAAACACTTGCGGTAATATATTTTTTCTTAAGACTATTCATTTTCTATTCCTCTCTTTAAAATTCGACTTTGCTGATATTGTAATTATCACTATTGCTCATAACTGTGTTTGCAACACAATTATCAAAACCATCAACTCCAGTATCTATTTTAAAATCACATTTTTCATTGTTCCAAATAATCGATCCATCAGGCAACTTAACAATGTTTTCCGCTGTAATATTAACATATAACTTGCCCTCGCACATAACCCCATTTACATCGCCTTGCACATCAAGACAATAGATATATGAAAGCCTATTATAAGGTACATACGCATTTACCATACTTTTCTTTTGTTCTTTTATACAGGACAAATATGTCGCTTTATAGGTAGAAGTTACCTTTTTAATTCCATTTCGAGCATAAAAGTTAGCGTTAGGTAATCTTGATTCATAATCAAGGAAATCTCTATCTGAAACATCACACAATATATTGGTGCCAATAGACGACGAAATAGACGCTGTAATAACATCATTAACTTCTTTTTCAAAAAGCTCCTTATCAATCTGTTGTTCGGAGTAAATATATTCAGCTTGACCAGATATCATACACTGCGACTCATTAGACTTTAACTTATACGCAGTATCCCCTGTGTTTTTTGAAAGAGTAGCTGTAACAATCGCCTTTTCGCCATTTGCATAAGTTTCTTTATCTAATTTAAATGTCACATATCGTTTGACAAGCTCATCACAATTTTGCACATTAATTGTAACTTTACAATATGGCGAGATCCCACTCACTTCATAAGATATACCGTCAAAAGCATCTAATTCTGTTGCGTTCTTTTCACGCTCTTTTGAAATTTCTTCTTCCTGTCTTGAAATCTCCTCTTCCGACGGATAAGCATCCTTATAAAGCTTCTCCTGATGATAGAAAATGTATTGACCTAAATCATCTTCGGTAATCTCAATATTCTTGGTCATACCGTAAAAATCCGTAAACTCAATCGTTTCGTCATCGTCAAGAATTTTCCAAGTACCAGAACCATATTCACCATTAAAGTTATAGGTACCGTCCTTTTGGACACTCAACACCTCACCGTCATCATCGTACCACATACCAATAATATCATCCTCAATCCCACCACAAGCCGACAAAGAAAGAAAAATTGAAATAATCATCAGAATAATGCTCACAAGTTTTGCTGTCTTTTTCATTTAAGATCCTCCTATTATTTTAATAGTGACATAATTTTATCACTATAGAAATAATCTGTCAATACTATAGATGTAATCTTTTTTCGCTATAACGATTATTATATAGTAGAGGTGATTATAGTGGATATCGGAAAAAGAATTGTAGAATTGAGAGAACAAAAGAATATCAGCACAAATAAATTAGCTAACCTTGCAGGTATTTCTCAAAGCTACTTGCGTGATATTGAAACAGGAACTAAAAATCCAACCGTTGAAATTCTATCCTATATTTGCTTCGCACTCGATATCTCTTTACACGACTTTTTTTCTGAAAGTAAGACAATCAACCCTTTTTTACTCTCCGCCATTGAACTTATGACTGATGAAGAACAAATTAAACTCGCTGAATTTATAAACACGATTAAGAAATAATTTAACCCTCGAACAGCAAAATGTTCGAGGGTATCTGTTTATATCACCGCGCCGTTTTCGATAAGCTTTTTCTGCAAAGCACCAATATCAACGGTGTGGGCATTTTTATTTGTTTTAGACGCAAGTGCCGCCGCTGTGCCTGCCGCCTGACCGAGACAACAGCAAATCGGTATAATTCTGACAGAAGCCTGTGCCTCGTGCGTTGCGGACAGACAGCGTCCTGCAACCAACAGATTGTCATACTCAACAGGCAACAAACTGCGGTAAGGAATTGTATAATACTCACCGTCACCGAAAAACCTGTGGCTTGTTCCCGTACCCGACGGGTTATGTATATCAATATCGTAATTGCCGAGTGCAATTGAATCCTCAAAGCGCGTGCAATTTATAATCTCGTCAGCCGTGAGAATGTGAACACCTTTGAGCTTGCGGCTTTCTCTCACGCCGATGTCAACGGCTATGGAAATCAATGCACTTTCGTCAAATGCCTTTGAATTTTCTTTAAGGAAGCTCACCATTTCGTGAATCTGTCGGCGCGCGATAACCTCCGCACGGCTCACGTCGAACGGGTTTGTCGGGTCAAGCTTAACCACTCGGGTGGTATTGAAATGCAGGACATCCTCACCCACTCCGAAAAATACAAGAATATTCTCTCGGGGATTTGTTATCTCACCCTTAGCCTGCTTTTCTTTATAAAGCTCCTGCAAGCGCGGACGCTCTTCGGTAAATAAATCAAGGTCAACACCGCTCATTCTGAAGCAGGTCGTCATCGGTTGACAAAGTCCGTCACTTTCGCGACCGAGCTGAAAATCGCATCCTGCGAGGTAAAACAATTCACCGTCGCCCGTCGCATCAATAAAGAAATCTGCCTCAACGGTTATCTGCTGACTCTTTGCAGTTACTTCAATCTCGGTAATTTGTCTTTCCTGTGTTTTCACACCGTAAACAACACCGTGAAAAAGGACATCGACACCCGCTTCAGCGGTCATATCATCGAGCACAATTTTGAAATATTCCGAATTGAATTCGTGGTCCTTACAATCCGAAACATACTTATCGTGCCTTTCTTTCATCTCTTTGAAAATTCCTTGCGAGAGATAACTTCTTTCAGCCGTTTCGCCTCTTAACCAATAGGGCATAAACGGATAAACGAGATTATTTGCAATCGCACCGCCGAGACAGCCCGCTTTTTCAACAAGCAGAACACGCATTCCCTCACGTGCGGCACTTACCGCCGCCGCAACGCCCGAAAGCCCTCCGCCGGCAACAACAAGGTCGTATTTCATAACATCACCTCGGATTTATTTTATATTAAAATTATCCCACCGTCAAGCAGTGTCCTTGACTTTGCAATGAATAATGAATGATGATGAATTTCGGGGGTGCGCCGCGGTTTATAAATAACAAATTTTAATCTGCTCGATAAATTGGGGGTTTGTAGGTATTCTATAATGTTTGCTGTTTCCCAGCCCTCCTTGTGTAAAGGAGGGTGGCACGGCGTAAGCCGTGACGGGAGGATTGTTTTTTAACAATCCCTCAGTCTTTTGCTTCGCAAAATCCAGCTCCCTTTACACAAGGGAGGGCAAAGCACGATTTACAGTTCACCACGTAGGGACGGGCGTCCTGACCGTCCTGAAAACAGCAAAATCCACGGATGGTCCGGGAGGCCCATCCCTACACGCACAAAGTTTGTTTGTGCAATTTTTACTCCCCGACAAATTAAAATTTGCAACCTTCGGCAGGGTTGAATCTCTGCTCACAAACAAAGACGCCCTTACCGCAGTTGAAGTGACCCCCAAAGTTTAGACAAAATGAAATATTAAATTGCATGCGAATGAGTTCGGTATTGTACCGGGCTCATTCCTTTTAGTTTTAAGGAAATACGTTCATAGTTGTAGTAATGAATATATTTCTTTAATTCATCA
>JAZNWW010000077.1:0-9847 GCA_045593535.1 Acutalibacteraceae bacterium | reverse complement strand
GCTCCTGCCGCATCGTTTTGGATTATAATTATTGCGTGAATATGGTTCGGCATAATTACATATTTGTCGATTTTTATATTGTTATACCTGTTTTGCAAATCGCACAATTCCCGATTTGCAATTTCACCAAATTCGGACAATGGTATTTCTTTATGGAGGAGCATATTGTCAAAAATTCGATAGCACATGCTATATTTGCCGGCATTGCTGACACCTCACATTTATATGCAGGAAACGAGTCAATTTCCTGCATGGGATTACACACTTCAGAATTAAAATAATAGAAAATATTTTGCGAGGTATATATATATGATTACTTTACAAAAAAAGCCCGGTAAGGATTTTAAAATTCTTAATTTTACCGACCCTCAACTTAGCACAGAAGAATGGGCCGAAGGACATAAAAACCGCGCCATTTTAACCAATACTATCACCGAGCTTGTAGGGGTGACAAAGCCTGACCTTATCACAATTTCAGGCGACCTTGCATGGGCAGGTCATGATGCATCTTATGATGCTTTGGCTGATTTTTTAGACAGCTTTAATATACCTTGGGCGCCGATATGGGGCAACCACGACAATCAAGACGGTCCCGAATTTGTCGAAGCAGTTGCGACTCGGTATTTGTCGCGCCCATTATGTGTTTATGAAAAAGGCGATAAAGAGCTTGGCAACGGCAACTATGTAATCGCTATTGAAGAAAACGGCAAAATTGTCGAGGGTATCATCATGATGGACTCGCACGACAAATCACCATATACCGCTTTCGACGGCACAGAATCTAACGAGTGGGCAAAGCTTACACCAAACCAACTTATATGGTATCGCGAGCAAATAAAAATGCTAAAAGACCTTGGCTGTAACGACACCACAATCATATTACATATTCCTATCTATGCCTATCGTGAAGCGTGGGAAAGTGCATTCAACAAGTCGCTCGACCCCGCATCCATAAAGCCTGAAAACAGCGCCGATGCGGATAATTGGAATGAGGGATACGCAGGCTCTTGCGGTGTAAAGTACGAGGGAATCAGCAGTTATCCTGCTGACGAAGGTATGTTTGATGTGATAACCGAGCTCGGCTCGACAAAACATATTATCTGCGGACACGACCACGTAAACAACTATATTATAAAACATAAGGGTATAAAGTTTATTTTCGGTCTAAAAGCAGGTGCCGGATGCTATTGGAATCCCGCTTTAAATGGTGGCACCGTTCTTTCTATCTCTGAAAATGGTGTGTCTGACGTATGGCATCAATACGTTGACCCCGACAAGTTTTAATCAAAAATACTTTATAAATAACACCATTTTTTGCAAGATTATATCTTTTTATTGGATAAATTTTCTTAAATCTCATTGACATCACTTTTTAAAAGTTTTATAATAAATATATCCTATTTGGATGCATATTTTTTGAGGAGGATTTCTTATGAAAAAATTACTTTGTTTAACCGTTGCTGTAGTTATGCTTTTAACTGTAATGGCAGGCTGCGGTGCAAAAAAACCCGAGGGCGAATATTATTCTGCTGACCTTGGTTTCTCTATCATTTTCGAGGATGATGATACTCTTATTATGGAAATGATGGGTCAAGAGATTTCTTGTAACTACGAAATTGATGGCGACAAAATCACTCTTGAAATGGAAGGCGAAAAGGAAACTGCCGATTTCAGCTTTGAGGATGACACCGTAACTATCGATGGCGATGAATTTGTTAAGGTTGAAGACTAATCATAAAATAAAAAAATCTGGCACATCGTTTTCGATGTGTCAGATTTTTTGTTATGTAATCAAAAGCTTTCGGAAATGAAGTCGCCGATGTTGTCTTGGTTGAATTCTTGAAAGCCATCTTCGAGTTCGTCCTCGTATTCATCCTCTATTTCCTCGGCAAAATTTTCGATTTCCTCGTGCAACTCCTCTGTCTTGTTTTTTGCTCTAGCATAAAACAGAGCACAACCCGAAAGGGAAAGAGCCATACAAAGCACAAGAGCTAATGCCAATAATTTTCTCATAAAAATCCTCCTTAAAAAAATTTTAATGCCGCTAATTGTATGATACAACAAAGGCGGGAAAAAGTAAAGGAATTTAGATATTGTTAAAAAATTAACAATCTTTTCCAACAAAATCAAAAAAATTGAAAAAAGTTTGATAATTTTTTAACAATCCTATTGACATTGAAATTTTTTTGTCGTATAATGTGCTCAATCCGTTTTTCAGAAACGAAAAAGGGCAACAAATTTCGAGTTGCCGCATAAAATTTAGAATAAAACTTTGGAGGTTTTAATTATGGCAAGAGTTTACAATTTCAGTGCAGGTCCTTCTATGTTACCTGAAGAGGTTTTAAAGACTGCTGCTGCAGAGATGATGGAATACGGTGAAAGTGGTCAATCCGTTATGGAAATGTCACACCGTTCAAAAGAATATCAAGCAATCTTTGATGAAACAGAGGCAAATCTTCGTGAGATTATGAATATCCCCGACAATTACGAGGTTCTTTTCTTACAAGGCGGTGCTTCAACACAGTTTGCAATGATACCCTTAAATCTTATGACCAAAAACGGCAAGGCTGATTACATAATCACAGGTCAGTGGGCTACCAAGGCTTATAAGGAGGCTGCTCGTTACGGTGCGGCTCGTGAGGTTGCTTCTTCAAAGGATAAGACCTTTAGCTATATCCCCAAGACTACCGCTGCTGATTTTGATAAGGATGCCGACTATGTACATATTTGTATGAATAATACAATTTACGGTACAAAGTACAACACATTACCCGATACAGGTGATGTTCCGCTTGTAGCCGATATTTCAAGCTGTATTTTGTCAGAGCCTATTGATGTTACAAAGTTTGGTATGTTATATGCAGGTGCTCAAAAGAACGTTGCTCCCGCAGGTGTTACAATCGTTATCATCCGCAAGGATTTAATAGGTAACGCTATGGATATCACTCCTACAATGCTCAAATATGACACACATTCCGAAAACGGTTCAATGTTCAACACTCCTCCTTGCTATACTATATATGTGGCAGGTCTGACATTTAAGTGGATTAAGAAAATGGGCGGACTTGAAAAGATGAAGGAAATCAATGAGAAAAAGGCTAAAATCCTTTATGATTTCCTTGACAACAGTAAACTTTTCAAGGGCACTGTTGTACCCGAAGACCGTTCACTTATGAATGTTCCCTTTGTTACAGGTAATGACGAGCTCGATGCAAAATTCGTAGCTGAATCCAAGAAAGCCGGATTTGTAAACCTTAAAGGTCACCGTTCAGTTGGCGGTATGCGTGCTTCTATCTACAATGCAATGCCTATAGAGGGTGTAGAAAAGTTGGTTGAGTTTATGAAGAAATTTGAGGAGGAAAACGCATAATGTTTAAGATTAAAACTTATAATAAAATTTCAAAAAGCGGACTTGAGGTATTTGATGACAAATACACAATCGGCGATGAGGTGGAAAATGCTGACGGAGCCATTGTTCGTTCTGCCGCTTTACACGATGAAGTTTTTCCCGAATCTTTGAAGGCTATCGCTCGTGCAGGTGCGGGTACTAACAATATTCCTATCGAAAAGTGCTCTGAGCAGGGTATTGTTGTTTTCAATACTCCCGGTGCTAACGCTAACGCAGTAAAAGAACTCGTAATTGCAGGTCTTCTTCTCTCTTCAAGAAGAGTAGTGTCGGCTATCGACTGGGCTAAAACCTTAAAGGGTGAAGGCGATGCAGTAGGCAAGCTTGTTGAAAAAGGCAAGGGCGCATTTGCAGGTCCCGAAATCAAGGGCAAAACACTTGGCGTTATCGGTCTTGGTGCAATTGGTGTTATGGTTGCTAATGCCGCTAATTCTCTCGGTATGACAGTTTACGGTTATGACCCTTATCTTTCGGTAAAATCTGCTTGGAACCTAAACCACAATGCCGTTTATATAAACGATATTAACGAAATATATGCAAAGTGCGATTACATCACAATTCACGTACCGCTAACCGATGGCACAAAGTATATGATTAACGCTGACACTATTGCAAAGATGAAGGACGGAGTTCGTATTCTTAACTTCTCACGTGCAGCGCTTGTTAATGATGATGATCTTATCAAAGCACTTGAAAACGGTAAGGTTGCTTCCTATGTAACCGATTTCCCGACCGATAAGGTTCTTGATACAGACGGTATCATTGCAATTCCTCACCTTGGTGCTTCAACTCCCGAGTCAGAGGACAACTGTGCATCTATGGCTGCTAAAGAGCTTATTGATTACATCGAAAACGGTAACATCGTGAATTCAGTAAATCTTCCCGAGGTTACAATGCCCAGAAGCGGTGAGCACAGAATTTGCGTAATTCATAAGAATATTCCCAATATGATTACAAAGATTGCCGGCATTTTTGCTGATGATGGTGTAAATATTGAAAATATGCTTAATAAGTCACGTGGCGATTATGCTTACACAATGCTTGATACAGGCGCTGCCGATACAGATACAGTGGCTAAAGAAATCGCTGAAATAGAAGGCGTTATTAAGGTAAGAGTAATCTAATATTAAAAAGGCGGTTTAAGGGTGTGCCCCGACAACCGCCCTTTTATTTGTGAGGTAAAAAATGAAATACAAAGCAGTATTATTTGATTTAGACGGTACATTTTTGCCGACTGATACAGATACTTTTACAAAGGTTTATTTTAAGGGACTTTGTGAAGCCTTGGCACCTGTGGGTTATGACCCCCAAAAGTTGGTAGAGTCTATATGGAAATGTGTAAAAGCGATGGCAACTAACCCCGACAAAACAAACGAACAAGCTTTTTGGGATGAGTTTTACAAAATTTATGGCGAAAGGGCAAAGGCTGATATAAAATATTTTGATGAATATTACAAAACCGATTTTGATAAAGCAAGAGCGATTTGCGGTTGTAATGAGTACGCAAAAAAGGTTGTTGAAACGCTTAAAGCAAAGGGAATAAGAGTAATTGTTGCGACAAACCCCTTCTTCCCGAAAATTGCGGTTGAAAAGCGTATTTCATGGGCAGGGCTTGATTTTAATGATTTCGAGCTTGTAACAACTTACGAAAACTCTCATTATTTAAAGCCCGACCCCAGATATTTTACCGAGATTTTGGAAAAATGCTCTCTTAAAGCCGAGGACTGCCTTATGGTCGGTAACGATGCCGAGGAGGATATGGTAGCCAAAAGTGCCGGACTCGATGTGTTTTTGCTTACAGACTGCCTGATAAATAAGAAAAATATAGATATTAGCGTTTATAATCAAGGCGATTTTGTGAAACTTTACGAAATAATCGAAAAATTGTAAAATGGCAAATAAAAAACTTGACAAAAAAGACCATAATCTATATAATAATCTTTGTGACGATTAGGAGTGGGAGTATGATTATTGATTTAAAAAAGGTTTTTGTCAATGAGAATGAAACACTTCCTATTTCGTATGCTTTAGACTTGAGTGATGTTGAGTACAGAGGTTTATATCCGCTCAAAAAACCTGTCAACATTGTCGGAAACATAGTCAATAAAGCAGGACTTATATGCTTCAATGCAGAAATTTCTTATGAATATGCTGCGTTGTGCGACCGTTGTGGCTGTGATGCCGCAAGAAAACATACCGTTTTGGTGGACAAATCGCTCGCCACTTCTATCGAAGGTGAAGAAAGTGATACAATACTTTTAGTGCCCGACATGAAACTTAACTTGGACGAGTTTCTATATGAAGAAGTGATTGTGAGCCTCCCGATGAAACATTTGTGTTCTAATGAATGCAAAGGTGTCTGCTTAAAATGCGGTAAAAATTTAAATGAAGGTGAGTGCGACTGTCCCAAAAAGGAGATAGACCCTCGACTTCAAGCATTAGCAGATTTATTAAAATGATATTCACTTTAAGGAGGTGCCAAAATGGCAGTACCGAAGAGAAAGACTTCTAAAGCAAGAAGAGATAAAAGAAGAAACAATTTATGGAAGCTTACAGCTCCTACTTTGGTAAAATGTGACAATTGCGGCGAATACAAGCGCCCTCACAGAATTTGCCCTGCTTGCGGACAATATAAAGGCCGTGAGGTTGTGAAAATCGGCGAATAATTATTAAAATGAGGAGGAGCAATCCTCCTCTTGTTTTTTTATGTGATAGAAAATAAAGAGGTGATAAAATGTCCGTTATTATAAAATCGGTAGAAAAAAACAGCCCTGCATATAAAAAAGGTCTTCGTGCAGGTGATACACTTATATCCATTGATAATAATGAAATAATGGATGTTTTGGATTACCGCTTTTATCAAAATAATCCGAAAGTATCTCTTGAATTTTTGGACAGCAAGGGCAAAATCAGGACAAAGAATATAAAGAAAAAGGAATTTGAGGAATTAGGACTCGAATTCGAAACCTACCTGATGGACAAAAAGCACTCCTGCAAAAATAAATGTGTTTTTTGCTTTATCGACCAACTGCCAAAGGGTATGAGAGAAAGCCTTTATTTTAAGGATGATGACTCACGCCTTTCCTTTTTGTTCGGTAATTATATTACACTTACAAATATTACCGAGCACGAGGTAGAGCGAATTATAAAAATGCATATAAGCCCCATAAACATTTCGGTTCATACCACAAACCCTGAGCTTCGTGTTAAAATGATGAAGAATAAAAACGCAGGGCACGTTTTGGAAATTATGAAGCGCTTTAATGATGCGGGGATTAAAATAAATTGTCAAATGGTATTGGTGCCGGGATACAACGATGGTGAGGAATTAAGGCGCACTCTCTCCGATTTGAGCGCTCTTCAAAATGCCGAGTGTATAGCGGCAGTACCTGTAGGTCTTACAGGACACAGAGAAGGGCTTGAAAAAATAGAGCCTTTTTCAAAGGAAAACGCCGCAAAAACCATAGAAATCATCGATGAATTCGGCGAAATGTGCATAGAAAAATACGGTGAGCGCAGAATATATGCGGCGGATGAATTTTATATTTTAGCTGAAAAGGAATTGCCTGACGCTCATTATTACGGTGATTTTTTACAGCTCGAAAACGGTGTGGGATTAGTGCCTCTGTTAATCGATGAAGCCGAAAAGGCAATAAGAGATACTGAATATGCGCTTGAAAGCAGCAGAAAAATTACGCTTGTTACAGGCGAGGCGGCTTATCCTTTTATCACACAAATAGTTGACAAAACAGCTTCAAAGTGGGATAATTTAGATTGTAGTGTAAGAATGATTAAAAATAACTTTTTCGGCGGTGAAATAACGGTGGCGGGTCTTGTTACCGCAACGGATATTAAAGACCAGCTAAAAGGTTTAGACCTCGGAGAAGAATTGCTTATCCCGTCTGTTATGCTTCGTGATGGCGGCGATATGTTTCTTGACAGTATAACTGTGGAGGAATTATCCGAAGCCTTAAATGTTAAAATCACTCCTGTCGATAATGACGGATATATTCTTATTGATAAAATTCTCGGAAAGTAAGGTGTTTTCTTGTGGCAAAACCGGTTGTAGCGGTAGTCGGCAGACCAAACGTCGGCAAATCCACACTTTTTAATAAAATAATCGGACAAAGACTGTCTATCGTTGATGATACACCCGGTGTCACAAGGGACAGAATTTACGGCGATGCCGAGTGGCTTGGTCGTAAGCTTATGATGGTAGATACAGGTGGTATTGAGCCTAAAACCGATGATGTAATATTGGCAAGTATGCGTTCTCAAGCGCAGTTAGCGATTGAAACCGCCTCGGTAATTATTTTTGTTACCGATTTAAAATCGGGTGTTACTGCTGCCGATATGGACGTGGCTACAATGCTCCAAAAAAGCGGAAAGCCGGTTGTACTATGTGTAAACAAGTGCGACAAAATCGGCGATACACCGCTTGAATTTTACGAGTTTTATAATTTGGGACTTGGTGACCCTATTGCTGTATCCTCGGTTCACGGTCACGGAACAGGCGATTTATTGGATGCGGTTATAAGCTATATTCCCGAAGAGGATTTTGATGATTGTGAAGAGGATATTATAAATGTTGCGGTAATTGGCAAGCCTAATGCCGGAAAATCCTCACTCATAAATCAAATTGCAGGCGAGGAACGTTCAATTGTATCAAATATTGCGGGCACAACACGTGATGCTATTGATACAAAGATTGAGAAAAACGGTGTTAAATATAACTTTATCGATACAGCCGGTCTTCGCCGTAAGTCAAAGGTTGAAGAAAAAATTGAAAAGTACAGCGTGCTTCGTGCTAAAATGGCTATTGAGCGAGCCGATGTTTGCGTTATTATGATTGATGCACTTGATGGTTTTACCGAGCAAGACTCAAAGGTAGCAGGATTAGCATTAGAGCAAGGCAAGGCTTGTATAATTGCTGTTAATAAGTGGGATGCAGTCGAAAAGGATGGCACCACGATGGATGCTTATCGCAAAAAACTGATGGTGGACTTTTCCTTTATGCCTTACGCTCCGATTATATTCATTTCAGCAAAAACAGGTCAACGTGTAGATAGACTGTTTGAGCTTATAAAATATGTGAATGAGCAAAATACAATGCGTATTTCTACAGGTATGCTAAATGATATTTTAGCCGATGCCACCACCCGTGTTCAGCCCCCGTCAGACAAGGGCAAGAGGTTAAAGATTTATTATATGACACAGGCCTCTACAAAGCCGCCGACATTTGTTTGTTTTTGTAACAAGGCGGAGCTGTTTCATTTTTCTTATCAAAGATATCTTGAAAATCAAATTCGTTCGACCTTTGGACTTGAAGGTACACCCGTGAGATTTGTTATTCGTGAAAGGGGAGACAAGTAATGGCACTTATCGCACTTGCTACTGCTATTGGCGCATATCTTGTAGGTAGTGTCAGCTTCGCAGTAATTGTAAGCAAGCTTTTTCTGAAAAAGGATGTCAGAAGTATGGGTAGCGGAAACGCAGGCGCTACAAACGTTTTGCGTAACGGTGGCATACTTCCGGCACTTCTCACCTTTTTGGGTGATGGCTTAAAAGGCTTTTTGGCTTGTTATTTCGGCAAAATGATTTTTGAATATTTAGCGACAAAAACCGATGCCTTTTGGGCAGAACCGATTTATGGCGCATATCTTTGCGGTGCTTTGTGTATGCTCGGTCACATTTTCCCGATATTCTTTAAATTCAAAGGCGGAAAAGGCGTTGCTACAAGCGTTGGTATATTTATAGTATGCTGTCCTTGGGCTATTGTGATAGGTCTTGTGGTTTTTGCTGTTATGACAGTTATTACGAGATATGTTTCATTAAGTTCACTTATTGCAACAGTAGTTGTGGTTAGCTGTTCAGCTATTTTTTATAATGCCGAAGCAAATATTTTGCCTGCTATAGCACTTTCGTGTATAATGGGTATAATGGTGTTTTTAAAGCATATAGAAAATATCAAAAGACTTCTAAACGGTACTGAAAACAAAATCGGCAAAGGTGGTAAAAAATAATGGCTAAAATCTCTGTTTTAGGTGCAGGCGGCTGGGGTATGGCTCTTGCAATTTCTGCTTTCGGAGGCGGAAACGAGGTGAATATTTGGTCACCCTTTGAAACGGAAGTTGCTTTACTTAACGAAAAGCGAACCAATGAAAAGCTTTTAAAAGGTATATTTTTGCCTGAAGGAATAAATATTACAAACGATTTGTCCTGTGTTGAGGGCGATACGCTCACTATTATTGCGACTCCCTCTACCGCAGTGCCCGAGGTTTGCGAAAAGCTCAGGGCTTATAAAGATTTTGGGATTGTTGTAAATGTTTCAAAGGGCTTTGAAAAGAAGTCACTCAAAAGACTTTCTCAAATTGTAAATGACACACTTCCCGATGTTCCTGTAGTAGCTCTTACAGGTCCTTCTCACGCAGAGGAGGTTGC
>JAZNWW010000076.1:0-4595 GCA_045593535.1 Acutalibacteraceae bacterium | reverse complement strand
GGAATTGTGCGATTTGCAAAACAGGTATAACAATATAAAAATCGACAAATATGTAATTATGCCGAACCATATTCACGCAATAATTATAATCCAAAACGATGCGGCAGGAGCAAGCCCCTGCCCTACATTATCCGATGTTATATGTGCGTTCAAATCATTAACCGCACGTAGATGCCGTATAATAAATTCAAAACAAAAAATTTGGCAAACATCCTTCCACGACCATATAATACGTAATGAAAATGATTATTTGAAAATTTGGAATTACATTGACACAAACCCGCAAAAATGGAAAGAAGATAAATTTTATACACAATGGCAAAAAGGCTTGAGATTTTTCTCAAGCCTTTAAAATTACGCATTAAGCATTACGAATTACGAATTATTTGTTAAGTGCTTCATTAACTGCAACTGCGCAAGCAACGGTCATACCAACCATGGGGTTGTTACCTGCACCGATAAGACCTTTTAATATTTTTTAATTCAGGAAAAATCATTCTTCAATTTTCACAATATCAATAGCAGCATTTAAAAGCAAATTTACAAGTTCATTTCGGGAGCGGTTAGTCTTAACGGATAATTCATCTAAACGCTCAATCAATTCATCTTTCATTCTAACAGAGACAACCTTGCAACCGTCATCCCCTCTGCGCTTACCCTTTTTTGTTATTTTAATTACATCTGCCATATTTTCACCTCATTTATGTATTTATATTTTACATTGACAAATGTAGTATTGGTATATTATAATTATGTAGTGTGAATATAACTACAACGAGTAGTTTATAGGTGGTGATAAAATGAGAAGTAAAACTGATAGGGTTATTTGCGGAACTTGCGAATATTGGACGGGAAAACGCGAGCCTGTGTTTAATATTAACGGAAATCCAAAAATTGATATTTTTGATGATTATGGTTTATGCGAACACCCACATGTTGCAGAAGGGCAATCACGCCGCAAAGATTTAAAATGCGTAAGGCATAGTAAATGGACAGAAATTTTATAAAAAGGAATGAAAAAATCATGGGAATTATTTCAATAATAGCAGGCATTGCAACAGTAATATTGCTATATTGTTCTATTATTATTACAAATTTAAAAGGGTTTCAAAAAGGTAAAAAGTTTTTATTTATCGCGCTAATACCACTAATTATTTGCTTTGTATGTAAAACAGAAGATGTTGAAATGACATTGCGTTTTATATTCGGCTTTGCTATGGTATATCCTGCTCTTATTTCTATTCTATCTATATTTAATCTCTCTGATAAAGAAAATCGAACTTTTGCATTTGTAAATCTAATTTCATTAGTTATGTGTGTAATTATGTTGCTTGCTTCTGGTATGTCTTTTAGCAGTGGCTTTAGTAGCGGCGGTAGTGGAAAAAAGTGTGTATTTTGTGAAAAAAGAACGGCAACACACGGAAATTATTGTAGCCAATGTTACGATGCAACACATCCTGACTAATATTAAATATACATAAATAAGCAAAGGGAGCGGTTTTGTGCCGCTCCCTTTTGAGTTTCAGGTAGTGAAAGATATTTGTAAATGCTTGTTTTGCTCAAAAAAGGACAGTTGAGGACGCCGTCTCTACAAAGCAAAAAAGGACTTGAGAATTCTCAAGTCCTTTTAATTTTGTATTATTAATTATTTATTAAGCGCTTCGTTAACTGCAACTGCGCAAGCAACTGTCATACCAACCATGGGGTTGTTACCTGCGCCGATAAGTCCCATCATCTCAACGTGAGCGGGAACTGAAGAAGAACCTGCAAACTGAGCATCAGAGTGCATACGACCCATTGTGTCGGTCATACCGTAAGAAGCAGGACCTGCAGCCATATTATCGGGGTGGAGTGTACGACCTGTACCGCCGCCGGAAGCTACAGAGAAGTACTTTTTGCCTTGCTCGATACATTCTTTCTTATAAGTACCTGCAACAGGGTGTTGGAAGCGGGTGGGGTTGGTTGAGTTACCGGTAATAGAAACGTCAACGCCCTCAGTGTGCATAATTGCAACGCCCTCACGAACATCATCCGCACCGTAGCAACGAACCTTTGAACGCTCGCCATCGGAATAAGCGATTTCTTCAACAATCTTTAATTCACCTGTATAATAGTCAAACTTTGTTTGAACATAGGTAAAACCATTGATTCTTGAAATAATCTTTGCAGCGTCCTTGCCAAGACCGTTAAGAATTACACGAAGGGGTTCTTTACGAGCCTTGTTTGCACTCTTTGCAAGACCGATGGCACCTTCAGCAGCAGCGAAGGACTCGTGACCAGCTAAGAATGCAAAGCACTTTGTTTCATCACGCAAAAGCATTGCGCCGAGGTTACCGTGACCGAGACCTACCTTACGGTCATCAGCAACAGAACCGGGAATACAGAAGGACTGAAGTCCGAGACCGATTTTTTCAGCAGCCTCAGCCGCAGATTTAACATTTTCCTTGATTGCGATAGCGCAACCTACAACATAAGCCCAGCAAGCATTCTCAAAGCAGATAGGCTGTGTGTCTTTAACGATTTGGTAAGCATCTACACCTGCTTTATCGCAGATTTCCTTTGCTTCTTCAATGGAAGAAATGCCGTGCTTTGCGAGTTCCGCATTGATTTGGTCAATTCTTCTCTCATAACTTTCAAATAAAGCCATTGTTCATTTCCTCCTTAATTATTCTTCTCTCGGGTCGATAAGCTTTGCAGCATCATCAACACGACCGTATTGACCGGAAGCCTTTGCCAAAGCCACGTTAGCGTCCATACCCTTTTTAATCATATCCATCATTTTGCCAAGGTGTACAAACTTGTAACCTGTGATAGCGCCATCCTTATCAACAGCGATTTTGGTGATGTAGCCTTCAGCAAGCTCTAAATAACGGGGACCTTTAAGCTTTGTAGCGTAGGTGGTACCTGTTTGTGAGCGAAGACCCTTACCCAAGTCCTCAAGACCTGCACCGATAGGCAAACCATCTTCAGAGAAAGCAGTCTGTGTACGACCGTAAACGATTTGTAAGAAAAGTTCACGCATAGCTGTGTTGATAGCATCGCAAACAAGGTCGGTATTGAGTGCTTCAAGAATAGTTTTGCCAACTAAAATTTCAGAAGCCATAGCGGCAGAGTGTGTCATACCCGAGCAACCGAGTGTTTCTACCAAAGCTTCCTCAATGATACCCTCTTTTACGTTAAGAGTGAGCTTGCAAGCGCCCTGTTGGGGTGCACACCAACCTACACCGTGTGTAAGACCGGAAACATCCTTAACTTCTTTAACTTGTACCCATTTGCCCTCTTCCGGAATAGGAGCAGGGCCATGATATGCGCCTTTAGCAAGAGGACACATATTTTCAACTTCTTTTGAATAGTTCATTGTATGTACTCCTTTCAAAATTGTAAGACACTGATTTTGTCCATACCAACAATCATTATAACAAAAATAACTTTAAAAAACAATAGAAAATGTCAAAAAATTAACGATTTTAAGCTTTTTGAGCCAAAACGCTGAGAAAATAATCTAAAGCGTTTGTTTTTTCGTTATCTATTTTCGCTTTTTTGTCCTCTTCGGTTAAATCGAGGGCGGTGATTTTCAAAATTTCGGCTTTTGCAACCTCTGTTCTGCCTAAAATAAGGTTAACAAGCTCACGGTTTTCGGTGTTTATGTCTCTTGTAATAGAATTACACTTCATAGTAGCCTCTACCACGATTTCACCGATTATCTTTGCAGCAAAATTAAGCTCTTGCGGAAAAGAATATTCTATTCTTTCGGGCAAATTGGGTGTTGCTTTATGGCTTTCGAGCTCGGCTTTTATGCTTTCAGCCTCTTTTATAAGCTCGACATTTTTAGCCTTTAGGCTTTCGTTTTCTGCCTTGAGCTTATTATACTTGCCCTGCAATTCATCATTTTTAAAGAAAAGACTGCTGTTTTGAGAAATTAAATCCTTCTTTTTCATAACACTCATCCTTTATTTTATAAATCGTTTGAAGCGTTCTGATTTTTTAAATCTTAAAATACAATAAACCAACAGAATACCAAGTAATGCGCCGCAGGTATCGATAAAAACATCACGTATCTCACCGCTTCTGCCCCTTATGAAAAGCTGATGAATTTCATCACTTACAGAATACAGAAAACAAAACGCACTACTCGATAAAATCTTAAATTTAAGGCTTTTTTCATAGGTGAAAACGCTTAAAAAGCTCAAAACGCCGAGTGAAAAGTATGCGACAAAGTGAGCCGATTTTCTGACAACAAACTGAAACGGAGCGCAAAGCTCCTTTTGCTTTTCTATCGGCAATTCCTCAAAATCATCAACAAAAACCGCCACAAATTTGGCGATAAGACCTCTGCTTGTAGCGGAGGATTGGTCGGAGTTTTGATGTGAAAGTGAGAATATTAAAGCACAAAGTGCTATCGTTAAAATTATAGTTATAATTCTAAATTTTCTCAAAGCTTAAAACCTCAATCATGACTACCGGCTAAGCCGGTAGTTTGCTCTGCGGCTATAAGCCGCTGTTACTGGCGGGACTGAAAGTCCACCGAATAATCTGCCAACCGCAAGCGGACTCTTAGCTACCGCTAAAGCGGTTGGTTATTTTTTGCTTGCCTT
>JAZNWW010000075.1:0-18801 GCA_045593535.1 Acutalibacteraceae bacterium | reverse complement strand
CCCAAATTACCGATAGGAGTACCGACAACATAAAGTTTACCTTCCAAAATTATTCTCCATTTAAATACGCCTCTTTATATGAGCCGTAAAGTTCTATCATTTCATTTGATAATTTTCCATTTTCCTCGACATAAAGTGTCGGCTCAATACGAAGTCCCACTTTGCCCGAACGTCTGCCTTCTAAAAGCACAAGCCAAGGCTCCTCACCTTTTCTTTGACAAACAAGCCGCAGTCTTTTTGGTTCGACCTTGTGTTTCGAGAAAAGGCACATCATTTCGCCGAGTCTTTCGGGGCGTTGACACATACAGAGTCTGCCGCCCGACTGTAAAAGCTTTGCCGACACACTTACAATGTTCTCAAGTGTGCAGGCAACCTCGTGCCGAGCAACCATTTCTACACTGTCGGGGTTTTTAATTCCCGCATTAAAAGCCTTATATGGCGGGTTGCAGGTTACAAGTGTGTGGCAACCAAACTCTAATTTGCCTTTAAGCTCCTTTAAATCGGAGTTTATGATTTTAAGGTTTGAAAGGGATAGCTCTTTTACTGTTTTTTCGGCTTGAAAGGTGGCTTCTTTGCTTATATCAACGCCTATCGCCTTTGTTTCAGGCAAATCACGAAGTACAAGCAAGGGGATTATACCGCAGCCTGTCCCTAAATCAACCATACGCTCCCTTTTTTTCGGTTTTGCAAAATTGCGCAGCACCACCGCATCAGTACCAAAGGTATGATGGGGTGATACATACACGAAAAAACCGTTTCCTAAAGGCTCACGCTTTAAATTCTTGTCCATTTTACGCCTTGGGGAGTGTCCTCAAGAACAATTCCCATTTCCTTTAGCATATCTCTGATTTCATCGGCAGTTTTGAAATCTTTTGCCTTTCGAGCGGCGGTGCGCTTTTCGATAAGCTCCTCAATTTCGCTGTCTAAATTCTCGGTTTTTCTGTTGTAAACAAGACCTAAAACGCCTGTTAGCTGGTCGAACATATCGGCACAGGCAAGTAAAGCTTCCTTCTTTGCACCGGAGGCTATAGAGGTGTTGATATCACGCACTAAAACAAAGATGGCAGCCAAGGCATCGGCAGTATTAAGGTCATCCTCCATAGCGGTGATGAAGGCTTGCTTTGCAGTATCTAAAAATACGGGAATTTCTCCGCCGTCTTCTGCGTTTTTAAGCGCAAAATCAATATTATCACGGCAGGTATAAAGTCTTTCAAGTGAATTTTTAGCCTGTTCGATAATATCAACAGAATAGTTAATAGGGCTTCTGTACTGTGAGGAAATGAGGAAATAACGAATCGGCTCGTAACCGAATTTTTCCGCAACATCACGTACAGTAAAGAAGTTATTTAAAGATTTTGACATCTTGTGGTTATCTACGTTTATAAAACCGTTGTGCATCCAATAGTGTGAAAATTCACAACCGTTTGCCGCTTCACTTTGAGCGATTTCATTTTCGTGGTGCGGGAAAATAAGGTCGAGACCGCCACAATGGATGTCGATAGTCTTACCTAAATATCTTCCGGCCATAGCTGAGCATTCAATATGCCAGCCGGGGCGACCTTTGCCCCAAGGGGACTCCCAATAAGGCTCGCCCGGTTTTGCACCCTTCCAAAGACAGAAATCCATCGGGTCTTCTTTAATGTCACCGGTCTCAATACGAGCGCCTGCTTCTAAATCCTCAAGCGGTTGGTGTGAAAGCTTACCGTATTCGTTGAACTTTTTGGCTCTGTAATAAACATCTCCGCCCGATTCGTAGGCATAGCCCTTTTCAACAAGCGCCGAGATGATATTCTGAATTTGTTCAATATTGTCGGTGGCTCTTGGATGTGTGGTGGCTTCCTTCACGTTAAGACCTTTAGCATCGGTCCAAAATTCACCGATGAAACGCTCGGCAACTTGCGGTACAGTAGTGCCCTCCTCGTTTGCTTTGCGGATAAGCTTATCATCAATATCGGTAAAGTTTTGAACAAAGTTTACTTTAAAGCCCCTCCACTCAAAATAGCGGCGAAGCACATCAAAAACGCAAAGAGGTCTTGCATTTCCGATGTGTATATAGTTATAAACAGTAGGGCCACAGGCGTAAATTTTAACCTCGCCCTCCTTAATGGGCTTAAATTCATCCTTGCTTCTTGTAAGTGTATTAAAAATTTTCATAAATTTCTCCTTTTACTCCTTTGAAATAAGTCCCTCAAGCTCTAAAATTCTGCTTTCCAAGGAATCCATCCTTTGCTTTACAGGGTCAGGGAGGTGAATTTGGTCAAGAGGTTGACAAACCCTTTTGCCATCCTGTCTGACAACACGTGCGGGAACACCCACAACGGTTGAGTTAGGCGGTACCTCCTCGAGCACTACAGCACCTGCCGCAACACGTGAATTGTCCCCGATTTTAAAAGGACCCAAAACCTTGGCACCGGCACTTATCATAACGTTGTTACCAATGGTAGGATGTCGTTTTCCTGTATCTTTACCCGTACCGCCCAAAGTGACACCCTGATAAATCAGAACATCATCACCGATTTCGGTGGTTTCACCTATAACGATACCTGTTCCGTGGTCTATTACAAGTCGCCGACCGATAGTAGCCCCCGGGTGAATTTCAATGCCTGTTTTTTTAGCCGCCCTTTGTGAAACGTAGCGTGCCAAAAAGGACATATTGTGCTTGTAGTAAAAATGCGCACGCCTGTGCATTCTTATAGCCTTGAAGCCGGGATACAGGAAGAATATCTGTAGGCTGCTTGTAGCCGCAGGGTCACGGTCCTTATATGCCTTTATATCCTCTTTTAATCTTTTAAACATTAAGTCACCTGCTTATTCGTGTTTACTTACTTTGCATTCGAGATGTACTGTCTTCCGCCCCAAATGTAGATAACGCCCGAAATGACACAGAGAAGTGCCGAAAGCCAGAAAAGAGCGATTATTACGATGTTGAGAATATTGAAAATTTCATAAGGCAGTGTAACAAACTCATTAAAAGCATATACAGCCAAAGCCAAAATAATGCCGAGCATTTGACTGACAGTCTTAGCTTTCCCCCACATATTTGCGGCAACAACCTTACCGCCGGCTGTTACTGCAACCAAGCGAATAGAAGAAACTGCAAATTCTCTGAAAAGGACAATAAAGTTGATGATTACAATATGCCAAGCAAACTCGCTGCCTCTGAAAATAAACATAAAGCCGAGATATGCCGCAGTTGTCAGCATTTTATCGGCAAGCGGGTCCATAAATTTGCCAAAATCCGTCACCATATTGTTCTTTCGTGCCATTTGACCATCAATCATATCGGTAAGGGATGCGGCAATGAAAAGAAAGAGAGAAACGGTATAGTTATAAGGAAAAGAAATGAGCATAACTGCCATAAAAACAGGAGTTGCAATCATTCTTGCCAATGTCAATTTATTCGGTGTATTCATTCTTCTAATTCTCCTAACAAATCGTAATCAATAGAATCATTTATTCTCACAGTCGCATAATCACCGATTTTAAGGGGCTTGTGCGACATAAAGAAAACCTTACCGTCAATTTCGGGAGCATCGGCGACACTTCTTCCGAAATAGCATTTTATATAATCATCCCAACCTTCAATGAGAACCTCTGTAAGACTGTCGCATTTCTCCTGCATTTTTTCGGCAGAAATAGTCATTTGAAGCTCCATTATGTTTTCCATTCGGCTAACCTTTGTCTGTTCATCAATTTGGTCGGGCAAAGCGGCTGCAATAGTGCCTTCCTCCGCCGAATAGGTAAAGCAACCCAGTCTGTCAAAGCGTTTTTCTTTCACAAATTCCGCTAAAGTGCAGAATTGCTCCTCGCTTTCTCCCGGAAAGCCGGTAATTAAGGTGGTACGAAGGGTAATATTGGGAATAGTTGCCCTTATTTTATCAATAAGCGCAGAAATACTTTCTTTATCACCCTTGCGGTTCATTCGTTTTAAAATTTCGCCATCAACGTGTTGAAGCGGAATATCCAAATATTTAACAAGCTTTTTCTCACTTTTTATAACCCCTAAAAGCTCATCGGTGATTTTGTCGGGGTATGTATAAAGCGTTCTAATCCAATGGAGCTTTTCGATTTTGCAAAGTTCTGTAAGCAGCTCGGGAAGCATTGATTTACCGTATAAATCTTCACCGTAAGCGGTGGTGTCCTGAGCTACTACAATAAGCTCGGTAACACCGTTTTCTGCCAAGCGTTCGGCTTCGGCTACACAGTCCTCAATAGTGCGGCTGCGCATACGACCTCTGATTTTCGGAATAGCACAGTAGGTACAGCAGTTGTCACAACCCTCCGCCACTTTTAAGTATGTGGAAAAAGGATAACCGCCCAAAATTCGCTCATTTGATAGCGGAAGCAATTCCTTGTCAGCGTAGTAATTTCGACTTTTGCCCTCGATAGCGCTTTTTACTATTTCGGCAATATTTTCGTTTTGACCGATACCGACACAAACATCAACCTCAGGAATTTCTTCGGTCACATCATCACGGTATCGCTCTGCTAAACAGCCCGTTACGATTAGCGCCTTTAAATTGCCCTCTTGTTTGTAGCGTGCGGCCTCTAAAATATTTTCAATCGCCTCGGCTTTAGCAGTTTCGATAAAGCCACAGGTGTTGATGATAATTGCATCCGCCTCGGCTTCTGCAGGTGTGATTGCAAAGCCGGCATCCGATAATTTTTTCAGCATAATTTCGGCATCAACCTGATTTTTTGGACAACCAAGAGATACCATAGACACTTTATACATCAATATTCCTCGCTAAATTCAATGTCGTGGATATAGGATTTAAGCGCACCCTTTACTGCGGAGTAGGAAAAGCCTTTTCTTATGAGTGCGGCATAAACCTTATTATAATTATTTTTGTCTTGTAGCTTGTAGGCATATTTTTTCTTGATTAAGGCTTTTATTTGAGCCTCCTCATCAATATCACACTCGCCCAAAACCTCACGTGCTATGTCAAGCGGTATGCCTTTCAAATAAAGCTTGTTTATAATTTCCCGCTTTGAACGGTTGGCTTCAAGTAGTCGCTGTGACACCCTTTCGGCGTATCTTCTGTCATTTACAATTCCGATTTCACAAAGGTATGCCAACACTTCAGCACAAATGTTTTCTGCAAAGCCCGCATTTTTGAGTTTTTGGGAAAGCGTTTTTTCGCTGTAATCCATTTTGTCGAGATAGAAAAACGCACGTGATTTAGCTCTTTTAAAATCGGACTCGTGTTGTAATACACCTAAAGCTTCGCCAGCGATTTCCATTCCTTCAAAAAGGGAATGGTCAATTACTGTATCACAGTCCAAAAGTAGCTCATCGCCACAAGACAAAGTGATTTTTGAAAGATGTTGTTTATCTCTTACAATCGAGAGTATTTTCATTATTCATCAACTGCGATGTCAATATCGACTGTTTTTCTCGGTCTTGCGGTGGGCTCTTCGGGCATAATCTCAATCATATCATCGGGATTATCCGATTCGGGAAGTTCTTTGCCCTCGCTAAAAGCCGCAGTGATTTTGTTTTCGATTTCCTCGGCGAGTTCCGGGTTATCCTCGAAAAGCTTCTTAACATTATCTCTGCCTTGGCCGAGTCGGGTTTCTCCGTAGTAGAACCACGCACCTGATTTTTTAAGTATTCCGAGTTCAACACCGGCATCAATTATTTCGCCTGTGTGGGAAATACCCGTTCCGTACATAATATCAAATTCGGCAGTCTTAAAAGGAGGAGCCACCTTGTTTTTAACGATTTTTGCACGTGTGTGTGTACCGATAAGCTCGCTACCCTCTTTAATCGGCTCGCCCTTTCTGACATCAATACGAACACTCGCATAGAATTTAAGTGCACGACCGCCGGGTGTGGTTTCGGGGTTGCCGTACATAACGCCGATTTTTTCACGTAATTGGTTAATAAAGATTGCGGCGCAGTTTGTCTTTGATAATACACTTGCAAGCTTACGCATAGCCTGTGACATAAGGCGGGCAAGAGAGCCAACTGTCACATCACCCATTTCACCATCAATTTCGGCACGTGTAACTAATGCTGCAACCGAGTCAACAACAATTATATCAACAGCGCCCGAACGAACAAGAGCCTCGGCGATTTCGAGTGCCTGCTCACCCGAGTCGGGTTGAGATACCAAAAGCGCATCAATATCAACACCCAAATGTGACGCATATACAGGGTCTAAAGCGTGCTCAACATCGATAAAAGCGGCAGTGCCACCTGCCTTTTGAGCTTCGGCAACGCAGTGAAGTGCAACGGTAGTTTTACCCGAGGATTCAGGACCGTAGATTTCCACGATTCTGCCCTTTGGAATACCGCCGATACCGAGCGCCAAATCGAGCATAAGTGAGCCTGTTTTAATATGCTCAACACTCATTGCGGTATTTTCACCCAAGCGCATAACCGCACCTTTTCCGTATTTCTTTTCAATTTGGTCCATAGCGGACTTCAGCGCTTTTGCCTTTTCGGTGTCCTCTACTCTTTTTGCGGGAGTTTTAACATTTTGCGTTTTAGCCATTTTTTTACTCTCCTTTTATTCCTGAAACAGTACGAGCTGTCTCGTTTAAATCTTTTTTAATTTGTATGTCTTTATATCCGGCGTTTTTGAGTAGCTCTGCCACCTTTTCGCTTTGGCTAAAGCCCACCTCAAAAAGCAGCATACCGCCGACATTTAAAGACTCGGTATAGTTATTTATAATCGCCTTGTAAAACTGTAATCCGCCATCTTCTGCCATAAGGGCAGTTTCAGGTTCAAACTTTGTTTCGGGAGACATAAGCGAAATTTCGCTTGTCGGGATGTAAGGCGGATTACTTACAATTAAATCATATTTATTGTCCTTTAAATCGCCCAACAAGATATCGCCTTTATAAATGCTTGTATTGACAGCTTCATTTACGCTTATATTCTTTTCAGCATAATTCAGAGCCTCATCATATTTTTCGAGAAGTGTTACCCTGCTTGTCGGTTTTTCGAGCGCCAATGTGATGCCGATACAACCGCTTCCTGCACACAAGTCGAGAATTTGGCAGTTTTCTTTATCGGATAAAAACTCAAGCGCTTTTTCGACCACTGTTTCTGTGTCGGCACGAGGGATTAAAACGCCCGGGCCAACATAAAAGCTTCGACCATAAAAATCCCAAGAACCAAAAATATATTGAAGCGGGTATCTGACCTGCCTTTGGTGAACGAGAGCAACAAGATTGTTTTCTTGATACTGCGATAGCGGTTTCGAATATTCAGTCAAAATCTGTGAAGCTGTAAGCCCTGTAATATGCTTTATAATCTGCTTTGCTTCAAAGACAAAGTCCTTGATTCCGGCTTTTTGCAGTTTTTTCTTTGTATCGTTATATGCTTCAAATATTGTCATTTTCTTCTTTTTCTTCTGAATCCTTTGCGATTTTGTCAACACTTCGGTCAACATCGGGGGTCTCGGGCTCACACGCCTTTAAAGCGGCAATTGCAATTTCAATCATATCGCTGTCGGGCTCTTTTGTGGTGATTCTTTGAAGCCAAAGTCCCGGAGCAGAAATAATACGGGTTATTATGTTGTCATATTTTCCGCAAAGCTTTAAAACCTCAAAGCCGATTCCGCAAACAAGCGGAATCATAAGTATTTTAGCGACAACCCACAGCCATTTAACCGAGTAAACCTCGGGGAAAATGAGCTGAATTACAGTTGATACAATAATACTTATCAAAATCATAAGTATCATAAATGAAGTGCCGCAACGTGGATGAAAACGCTTTTGTTTTTTTACGTTTTCTACGGTCAGCTCCAACCCTTTTTCATAGCAGAAAATGGTTTTATGCTCGGCACCGTGATACATAAAAACACGTTTTATATCCTTCATAAAGGATACGCCCCAAACATATAGCACAAACACAATAAGCTTTACGCTTTGCTCGATAGCAGAACGGGCAAGGGGTGAAAACTCATAAGAAAATAGCTTTTGCAGTCCGCCTACTAAAAGTCGAGGAAGATACATAAAGAGTGCAATAGCCAAAACAACACCCAAAACAGTACCGATAACCATTGCGATATTAAGAAAGACGTTTTCCTTTTTTTCTTTCTTTGCCTTCTCTTCTTCGGTAAGCTCTTGAGGCTTTTCTTCCTCCTCTAAATCGGTAAATCCGGATTTTTCAGCCGAGAACATCATAGCCTTGTAGCCCTGAATCATAGATTCAACAAATCCGACAACACCACGTATAATCGGGATATTGAGGATTTTGATTTTATTTCTCACAGAAGTATATTCCGGATAGCTGACATCAATGGTTTTTTCCTTTGTCCTGACTGCAATAGCGGTTTTTTCAGGACTTTTCATCATAATACCTTCAATAAGCGCTTGACCGCCTATCGAAGTATATTTGCATTTAGACATTTTCTTCTCCTTCAGCAAGATTGTTTGTAATTTCCATAAGCTCAACGGTGGGTTCATCCAAACTCACGAAATCCTCCTGTGGCTCGTAAAGCGGGAGAACGATTGTAGCGGTAGTTCCTGTGCCCTCAATACTTTCAATAAAGAGGAGACCTTGATGTTGTTTTATGATTTCATCGGCAACTGCAAGACCTATACCCGAGCCACGAACGGTTTTGTTTGCTTTGTAGAATTTTTCTTTTATTCTGTCAATATCCTGTGCCGGAATACCGACACCGGTATCTGTAACCGAAATTCTGACACACGCTTCCTCACGAATTTGGTTAATGAGTACCTGACCGCCACTTTCGGTATATTTAACAGCATTGTCTATAATATTTATAAACACCTGCTTTAATCGGTTAGTATCGCCTAAAACCTCAAGCTGTTCGGCGGGAGGAGTCATCACCAAATCAATTCCCTGCTGACGAGCAAGCTCCTTGTACATATCAACCGACTCGGTCAAGAGCATTGTAATATTAAGCGGATTTGAAAGAAGGGTCATCCTTCCGCTTTCCATACGTGAGAAGTCAAGAAGCTCTTCAACAAGACTTGAAAGTCTGTCCGCCTCGGACAGTACAACATCAATACCTCGGTTCACCAAAACCTCATCCACGCCGACAGACATTTTTGCGGTTTCGCCCCAACCCTTAATCGCAGTAAGCGGTGTGCGTAGCTCGTGGGAGACCGAAGAAATAAAATCGTTTTTAAGATTTTGAGCCACGCTTAACTCGGAAGCCATATAGTTAATCGAGTCGCAAAGCTCACCGATTTCATCGTTTTTCTTAATTTCAATTCTCGAATCAAAATCACCCATAGCAATTTTTCGTGCGATATTGCTCACATCTCGGATAGGGCGAACAATTGATTTTATGAAGAAAATACCGGTAAATGCGGTAAACGCCAAAAATACAATTCCGATGAGAATTTCTGAAATGATAAACCAGGTGAAAGTGCGGCGGGTAGCATCCATCGAAGTCACCCAACGATAAGCACCGAGATAGTTACCTTCGTTATTGTAAATCAAAACGGTGCCCGCCATAATGGGTTGACCGTCGGGCGATTCGCTTTTGGCGACCGCCTTATCGTTTAAAAGCAATGCCTCCTCAAAGTCGGGCATATTTTGATTTTGAATTAAAAAGCCTGAGGTTGAAACGAGAGGTTTGTTGTCCTTGTCAAAAATTTGAACCTCGATTTTGTCCTTGTAAAGAAACTGACCCGTAAGCTCAATTGCCGTATCATTAAATGTGCTTTCGTTTGTTTCGGACAAGGCGTGAAATTCATAGGCATAGTCGCTGGCGAGGTCGCTTACTCGTTCTGTGTAAAGGGAGTTAAAAAGAATGGCGAAGGAAATGCAGGCAACGACAATTACAGCGGTTGTCACCAAAAAAATATTTAAAAACCAACGCATACCAATGCTTTTGAATTTAATATCTAAAGGCATAATCCTTCTCCTTTCTTTTGTTAATTCAAGATTTAATTACGGCGCCCACTTATATCCCATACCCCAAACGGTAAGAAGGCGCTTCGGGTTGGAAGGGTCATCTTCAATTTTCTTGCGAAGACGTCTGATGTTTACATCGACAATTTTTTCTTCTCCAAAATAGTTTGTTCCCCAAACACGATTCAAAATATCGGTTCTGTCAAGGGGTGTGTCGGGGTTGCGGAAGAAATATTCCACCATTTGAAATTCAACCTGTGTAAGCTCTATGTTGACACCCGATTTCAAAAGGGTGCGCTTTCTTGTGTTAAGGGTGAACTCCCCGAGGGTTATATCATCAGAAGGAATTACGGTGGCGACTGCGTGCATACCGACTCTCCTGTAAAGCGAGTCAACACGAGCCAAAAGCTCGGTAGGACTAAAGGGCTTTGTGATGTAATCATCGGCACCCATCATAAGACCGCTTATTTTGTCCATTTCCTGTGTCCTGGCGGTCAGCATTATAATACCTAATGTTTCGCTCCTTTTGCGAAGCTCCTTGCATAGCGTAAAACCATCGATTCCCGGCATCGATATATCAAGCAGGGCGATTTGAAAGCCCCGTGGGTCGTTGTCATAAATTTCGAGTGCTTCTTCACCCGAACCGGCTTCGGTCACATCATAGCCGACACGTTTTAGGTTTATTGCCTCAAATTCTCTGATGGCAACCTCATCTTCAACTATAAGAATCCTTTTCAAAGCGAAACCTCCTAAACTTGTAAAAACAACTCGAACCAAACGTTCTCATTTGTTTTGTTGTATTTGTATAAAAATGTAATTTTGAGTTTTTATTGATACAAACGGAAGGCAGTAGCGACAGCTTCGTTTGTGAGCCCTTTCTTTGCGCCTTTTTCGGTTATCATACAGGCGTGAACCGTATCCTCGGTGCGTACGAGTTCAAAGTACTCTGTGGTGCGGGATTGCTTTTTCCAATCGCTAATCGAGAAGCTCTTGAAGTTCAGAAGCAAATCTCCAACCTTGAGTGATTCGGGGTTGTAGGTGAAAATACCCCGTTCTCTTGTGGTGGTGTCCTTTAAAATAGCGATTTTGCCTATAAGTCCCACAGGAACAGCAAAGGAATAGCCATCATTGAGGTTTATCATAGCGGTTTGTTCGACCGTTAGGGCTCGACCGCTGAAGGAACACCACGAGGTGAGATAAAGCAACTCGTTAGAGGATTCTGTGGCGACAGAGGGCACCGGTTCTTGTATCGGTATTTCGAGCGTGCCATCACCGTTTATATCGCTGAGTGACAAGGAAACCGAACGAAGTGTAGCGAGGGTTTCCTTGAAGGTAGGAGAGTAGAGCGGGTTTTTGAGCACGCCATCCTCGACAAATAAAACCTCTGTCACAGCACCTGCACCCTTAATTTCATCAATATATGCGGCAGGCTTACCGTTTGATAACGGGGAAATAATCGGTTCTAAAAAGGTTTTTGAGGTCGAGTCCAAAGGACAGGACAAAACCTCATCAAGCTTGTTCCCCTTAAAAGTATAAAGAGATGCGAGGTTCGCTTCATCCGAAGAAGCGCTCGAAATGAGCAATACATCAAAGCAGGTGTCGGAGTTTAAGTCGCAGGTTACGAATTGAGTGTATCGCTGAAGCAAAAGTTGGTGAAGCTCTCCGTTTTCGAGAGAATAAACGCCAAGCTGCATCTCACTCGTTCCGTAAATTTGCCAACCCACAAGTATTTCTTTTTTATGGTCGCCGTTTATATCACAGAACTCAACCTTGTCAACACCGCCCGCAACAAGCCTTTGTGTTGCAACCGATTTCCAGGTGTTGTTTTGTCGAGCGATTACGTTGATGTGCATATAACCGTTTTCGTTATCCGATGTATAGTAAAAGGCGAAGTTTTCTTCCTCTTTGTCACCATCAATGTCTTCACTGATAATTGCACTGCGATGGGTGCCACGAGAGGGATATTTTAAGGTATAGTTTTCACCCGCCGTTTTTTTGATGATATTAGCAATAGGTTCAAACTCGCTTGGTAAATCGGGAGGAGATAAAAGCTCGGATGTATCAACAGTTGTGAAGGCACAACCGCAAAGAAAAACCACAAACAAGACACACACAAGTGAAGTTAAAATTTTTCGTAGCATAATCTCACCCTTTCAAAATAATATAATTTGTCTAACGCCTATACGTGACAATGAGTCGAAAGCCACCTAAAAACCGCCCTTTAAGGCTGGTTCGGGTTTGAATCTTGTCACCTTAACGACAAGCGCCCAAATTTCTCTGCAAATATGCACTTTAAGGTGCATAACTATACATAATAGATTATATCATAAATAAACACAAAAATAAAGATATTTTGTGAATTTTTTCAAAGAAAAAGGGTAATTTTTCCTCATTTTAAATCGAGAAAAAATTTTTTGAAAATATCACATGGAAAAAGAATGATTTTTTATAAAAAATAGTCAAAAGTTGCGATTTCTGTTGCAAATTTTTTAAATTTGTTTTATAATTAGCAGAAGAATAACGAGAGTGAGGACAATTTATGAAACCGATAGGGGTAGAAATTTATGATGAGCCTATTTTTTACAGAAAAGCAAATCTTCTCCTCCCCACCCCTCATATGCATAGGGATATTGAGCTTGTCTATGTAGAAAAAGGCAAGGCGAAGGCGTTTTTTGACAGAAAACCTTTTGAAGTATCAAACGGAGATTTGTTTTTGAGCTTTCCAAACCAAGTGCATTACTACGAAGGAAGCACCCCCGGAAAATATCATCTGGTAATTTTTTCGCACGAAATACTTTATGGCATAAAAAATGAGGTTTTGAGCAATACACCGCTTGAAAATGTTATCCGTTTGCCCAAAGATTCTCCGATACCCGGCTTGATGGCACAGTTAGCAAATATGGAAAGTGAATATTCTGTGACCGAGCGAGTAGGCGTTATGAATCAAATAATGGCGATGGTTTTTCGCAAGCTTGAGCTAAAGCCACGTATCAAAACCGATAATGATACTCTACAAAACATTATTGATTACTGTGAAAAGAATTTTACCGAAGATATACGGCTTGAGGATATTGCCGAGGAAATCCATCTTAACAAATATCATATTTCCCATCTTTTAAATCAAAAAATGGGAATCGGCTTTAATGCTTACATAAATACCTTGCGGGTTGATAAGGCTTGTGATTTTCTCAAAGAAACCGACAAAAAGAACTCTGACATTTCGAGTGAGGTGGGTTTTGGTTCGATAAGAACCTTTAACCGTGTCTTTATCGCTTTGATGGGACTGACTCCTGTGCAGTATCGTAAGCAATTCAAAACAAGAAAAAACAAAACAATATAAAAAGAAACTCCCGAAAACCGATTGCGATTTTCGGGAGTTGTATTTTTTATTCAGCAGTCTGGAAAACTACTTCATCTTCGGGGATTTTGATTTCTTCTTCAAAATCAAAATTGTCATTTTCATATTCGGCGGGGTTAATTTCCTCAACCTTCATACCTGTACCTGCGGGCACAAGCTTACCGATGATAACATTTTCCTTGAGACCAAACAAGGGGTCAACCTTGCCTCTGATTGCGGCTTCGGTAAGAACACGTGTTGTTTCTTGGAAGGAAGCGGCGGAAAGGAAGGATTCTGTAGCCAATGAAGCCTTTGTGATACCGAGAAGTGTTGCTTGGTAGGTAGCTTTTGTTAGACCCTCTTCACCTGCAGCAATTCTGCCTTCAACGATTTTGTTTTCATCGGCAATTTCCTTGTATTCGTAGCTTACGTTCTGCAAAAGGGTGGTTGAACCTGCATCTGTAATGCGGAGCTTTCTCATCATCTGGCGAACGATAACCTCAATGTGCTTATCGTTGATGTCAACACCTTGAGTACGGTAAGCGTTTTGAATTTCGGCAATGATGTATTGCTGAACAGCTTCGGGACCTTGAGCCTCTAAAATATCCTGTGGATATTTTGAACCGGGGATAAGCATATCGCCGGCGTGAACAAAGTCACCGTCTGAAACGAGAGGTCTGATGCCATAAGGAATAGTAACCTTTTCCTCGGTTTTAAGCTCATCATTTGTGATGATGATAACGTTGCTCTTCTTTTCCTCTGCGATACGAACAGTACCATCAATTTTAGCAATAAGAGCGCAACGCTTGGGACGTCTTGCTTCAAAGAGCTCTTCAACACGGGGAAGACCCTGTGTAATATCCTCGGTAGATGCGATACCACCTGTGTGGAAGGTACGCATTGTAAGCTGTGTACCTGGTTCACCGATAGACTGAGCGGCAACGATACCAACTGCTTCACCTGTTGTAACGGGTTTAGCTGTTGCAAGGTTTTTACCGTAGCACTTCTTACATACACCGTGATGGCTGTGACAGGTAAGAACTGAACGAATTTCAATTTTATCAATACCTGCATCAACAATTTTACGAGCAGCGTCGCCTGTAATCATATCGTCCTTGGACCAGAGAAGCTCGCCTGTTTCGGGATGATATGCATCGTTAAGCAAATATCTGCCTTCAAGACGTTCTTCCAAGGGTTCGAGAATGTGGTTGCCGTCTTTGATGTCAAAAATAGTAAGACCTTCTTCTGTGCCACAGTCATCCTCACGAACAATTACGTCTTGAGCTACGTCAACAAGACGGCGGGTCAAGTAACCCGAGTCAGCAGTACGAAGCGCTGTGTCGGCAAGACCTTTACGAGCACCACGAGAAGAAATAAAGTATTCAAGTACGTTAAGACCTTCACGATAGTTAGCACGAATCGGAACTTCGATAACCTTACCCGCAGTATTTGCGATAAGACCACGCATACCTGCAAGCTGTCTAATCTGTGCCATAGAACCACGAGCGCCCGAGTCAGCCATCATAAAGATGGGGTTAAACTCATCAAGGTTGCCCTTAAGTGCATCGGCAACATCCTCGGTTGCTTTGTTCCAGATTTCGATTACGTGGCGTGAACGCTCTTCGTTATTGATAAGACCTCTGCGGTAGTCACGAGAAACTCTGTCAATTTGTGCTTCAGCATCGGTCAAGATTTCCTTCTTTTCGGGAGGAATAACTGCATCGATAACAGCAACAGTTACAGCGCCCTTTGTAGAATACTTAAAGCCGGTAGCCTTAATATTATCAAGCACGATAGAGGACTCGCTTGTACCGTGAATTGTGATACATTTATCAATGATTTTACCGAGCTGCTTTTTGCCAACCTTATTTTGAATAATGTCATCATTACTCTCAATAACGTTCTTTGTTTCATCCTTTAACTTGAAGCACCACTCAAGGTCGAGTGTGTGTTCGGGGTCTTGGCGGTTGACAAAGCCCAAATCCTGAGGAATTGACTCATTGAAAATGAGGAAACCAACCGTACACCAAATAAGCTTTGATGCACCTTCCTCGTTTGTCATACGCACACGAATAGGAGCGTGAAGACCGACAATTCCGTCATTGTAAGCCATAATAGCTTCATTTTTGTCACGGAACACCTTATTTGCGCCGGGTTCATCGGCTTTAACAAGTGTTAAATAGTAAGAACCGAGTACCATATCCTGTGTAGGAACAGCAACAGGCTTACCATCTGAAGGCTTGAGAAGGTTGTTGGCAGCAAGCATTAAGAAACGTGCTTCTGCCTGTGCCTCTGCGGAAAGGGGAACGTGAACAGCCATCTGGTCACCGTCAAAGTCGGCGTTGTAAGCAGTACAAACAAGGGGATGGAGTTTAAGTGCTTTACCTTCAACTAGAACCGGCTCAAAAGCTTGGATACCGAGTCTGTGAAGTGTAGGAGCACGGTTAAGAAGAACGGGATGTTCTTTAATAACTGTTTCCAAAGCGTCCCAAATTTCAGTAGATGCACGCTCAACCATCTTACGAGCGGATTTAATGTTGATAACAGCCTTTGTTTCAACAAGGCGCTTCATTACAAAGGGCTTAAAGAGCTCAAGTGCCATTTCCTTAGGAAGACCGCACTGATACATTTTAAGCTCAGGACCTACAACGATAACCGAACGACCTGAGTAGTCAACACGCTTACCAAGTAAGTTCTGACGGAAACGACCCTGCTTACCCTTGAGCATATCGGAAAGTGATTTTAATGCTCTGTTGTTAGGACCGGTAACAGGTTTACCACGTCTTCCGTTGTCGATAAGAGCATCTACTGCTTCTTGAAGCATTCTCTTTTCGTTACGAACGATAATGTCAGGAGCGTGGAGCTGTAAAAGTCTTTTTAGGCGGTTGTTACGGTTGATAACACGTCTGTAAAGGTCGTTGAGGTCGCTTGTAGCAAATCTGCCACCATCAAGCTGCACCATAGGGCGTAAATCCGGAGGAATTACCGGAATTACATCGAGAATCATCCATTCGGGGCGGTTGCCTGATTGGCGGAAAGCCTCTAATACCTCAAGTCTCTTTAAAATACGAACACGCTTTTGACCGGAAGCATCTTCTAATTCTTCACGAAGCTCGGCGCAATCTTTGTCAAGGTCGATTTCCTGGAGAAGCTCTTTGATAGCTTCTGCACCCATACCTGCCTTAAAGTCATCCTCGTATTTTTCACGCATATCACGGTATTGCTTCTCGTTTAAAAGCTGTTTTTTCTCAAGAGGTGTGCTACCGGGGTCGGTAACAATGTATTGTGAGAAATAAAGCACCTGCTCCAAAGCTTTGGGAGAAACATCAAGCACCAATCCCATACGTGAGGGGATTGTCTTGAAATACCAAATGTGAGAAACGGGAGCGGCAAGCTCAATAGAGCCCATACGCTCTCGGCGAACCTTGGCACGTGTAACTTCAACACCGCAGCGTTCGCAAATTTTGCCTTTATAGCGGATTCTCTTATACTTTCCGCAATGGCACTCCCAGTCCTTTTGAGGACCGAAAATGCACTCGCAGAAAAGACCGCCTTGTTCAGGCTTTAAGGTTCTGTAGTTAATTGTTTCCGGCTTTGTTACTTCGCCGTGGGACCAACTTCTTATCTGTTCGGGAGACGCAAGCCCAATTTTTATTGATTCAAATTCAATGTCTGCCATAATGCCCTCCGTTACATTTCTTCATCGGCATCTGTGCCGAATTCATTGTCATCAAATGAAATTGCTTCGCCGTTTTCATCTTCAAGGCCATAGCCATCGAGATTATCAGCTACAACTTCGCTTTCAAATTCGCTACCCTCGTTTTCGGGGATAATCGGAATACCGAGACCGATGTCATCATCGTCATCAAAGGTTTGCTTCAGGTCGATTTCTAAATCAAATCTGTCAAGAACCTTGACATCAAGACCTAAGGACTGGAGTTCCTTGATAAGAACCTTGAAGGATTCGGGAACACCGGATTTCGGAATGTTTTGACCCTTAACGATTGATTCGTAGGTCTTTACACGTCCTACAACATCATCCGACTTAACAGTAAGGATTTCTTGTAGTGTGTAAGCTGCACCGTAAGCTTCAAGTGCCCAAACTTCCATTTCACCGAAACGCTGACCGCCGAATTGAGCTTTACCGCCCAAGGGCTGTTGTGTTACAAGTGAGTAAGGACCGGTTGAACGAGCGTGAATCTTATCATCAACTAAGTGGTGGAGCTTGAGATAGTACATATAACCAACGGTTACAGGGTTGTCAAAGGGTTCGCCCGTACGACCATCATAAAGCTGTGTTTTAGCATCTTCTCTTAAAGGAATCTTGGAGAAGTCAAGTTTTGCAGAATCCTTGTATTCGTATTCATCGGCTTTGGTCTTAGCCTCTGCCAATGAGAAGCACTCACGAATATCTTCTTCGTGTGCACCATCAAATACAGGTGTGCAAATATTCCAGCCAAGCGCTTTTGCAGCATAGCCGAGGTGAACCTCAAGCACCTGACCGATATTCATACGTGAAGGTACGCCCAAGGGGTTAAGTACGATATCAAGAGGTGTACCATCCGGCAAGAAGGGCATATCCTCACTCGGTAAAATGCGGGATACAACACCCTTGTTACCGTGGCGACCTGCCATCTTATCGCCGACAGAAATCTTACGTTTTTGTGCGATATAGCAACGAACAACAACATTTACACCGGGAGATAATTCAGATGAATTTTCACGTGTAAATACCTTAACATCTACGATTGTACCGTATTCACCGTGAGGAACACGTAAAGAGGTGTCTCTAACCTCACGTGCTTTTTCGCCAAAGATTGCACGTAAAAGTCTTTCCTCTGCAGTAAGCTCGGTTTCGCCCTTAGGTGTTACCTTACCTACAAGAATATCACCGCTTGATACCTCTGCACCAACACGGATAATACCACGTTCATCAAGGTCTTTGAGTGCATCCTCACCAACGTTGGGGATGTCACGTGTGATTTCTTCGGGTCCAAGCTTTGTATCACGAGCCTCTAACTCATACTCTTCAATGTGAATAGAGGTGTAAATATCATCACGAACAAGGCGCTCGTTAATAAGAACAGCATCCTCATAGTTGTAGCCTTCCCAGGTCATAAAGCCGATAAGGGCGTTGCGACCGAGAGAGATTTCGCCATTTGATGTAGCAGGACCGTCAGCGATAACATCACCTTCGGCTACAGTATCACCAACAGCAACTATCGGCTTTTGGTTGATACAGGTACCGTGGTTAGAACGTAAGAACTTGATTAGGTTATAATCATCAAGCTCACCGTTTTTAGCACGAATGGTAATCTTGTCAGCAGAAACAAAGGTTACAACACCGGCACGTTGAGCAAGCACTACAACGCCCGAGTCAACAGCAGCCTTGTATTCCATACCTGTAGCTACAATCGGATTTTCAGGCTTGAGAAGCGGTACTGCCTGCTTCTGCATGTTTGAACCCATAAGCGCACGGTTTGTATCATCGTTCTCAAGGAAGGGAATCATAGCAGTAGCAACAGAAACTACCATTTTAGGAGATACGTCCATATACTCAGCCTTAGAAGCTTCAACTTCTTGGAAACCTTCACGGAAACGGGTGTTTACCTTTTTGTTGAG
>JAZNWW010000074.1:0-5466 GCA_045593535.1 Acutalibacteraceae bacterium | reverse complement strand
CCGCTTATCGACTCCTTTGTGGAATATTACGGTTTCACAAGAGAAAACGCTTTAAAGGCTATCGAATATTACAGGGAGTATTATTCGGTTAAGGGCATTTTTGAAAACCGACTTTATGATGGCATAAAGGAGCTTTTGGCATCGCTTTATAGCGAGGGTAAAAAGATTATTCTTGCGACCTCAAAGCCGCAAAAATTTGCCGAGCAAATATTGAAGCATTTTTCTATTGATAAATATTTTTGCTTTGTGGGAGCGGCTACAATGGATGAAAAGCGCACCCAAAAGGATGAGGTAATAGAATATGTTTTAAAAGAGTGTGAAATAGACACTTCAAAGGCGGTTATGATAGGCGACAGAAAGTACGATGTTTTGGGTGCTCACAAATTTGGTATAAAGGCGATAGGTGTCACCTTCGGCTTTGGCTCAAGAGAAGAACTAACACAAAGCGGTGCAGATTTTATCGCCGACACACCGAAAGAAATTAAAAATTTTATAAACTGATAAAAAGGAGACCGAGAGGTCTCTTTTATTATGGGTGATTTGTATTTTTAAAGTCATCTTTCATATAATAATTTCGGTGATTTTAGATTGAAAAATATATCCGATTATAAAACCAAAATCATTTCGAGTGATTTGGGGGAAAATATAGCTTTTTTCAAGGAAATTTTCAAAAAAGACTCTATAATCAGATTTAAAAACATAAAGATTAGAAATTCAAAGAGTATCGACTGCACCCTCGTATATTTTGATGGTATGGTTGATTCCGAACAGCTTAATTCTGCGGTGATACGCCCGCTTCATCAAAACAAGCCCGAAAACTGTTCAAAAAGTATTGCTGAGTACATCGAAACACAGGTGCTTTATGTGCGAGATGCAAAACGGACAAACAATATAGCAAAAATTTTATCGGGTATTCTTTACGGTGAGGCGTTACTTTTAATTGATAAAAGCCCCGAGGCAGTTCTCGTTGATACAAAAGGCTTTAAAACAAGGGGAATCAGCGAGCCCCAGGAGGAAAGGGTTTTAAAAGGGCCACGTGAAGGCTTTGAGGAAGCGGGTATGTTTAATCTCGCAATGCTCCGCAGAAGATTAAAAACTCCCGATTTTGCGGTGGAAGCGTTAAATGTCGGCAGGCGGACAAACACCTTTGTTTTTATATGCTATCTTGATTCTTTGGCTGACAAGAAAATAGTGGCAGAGGTAAAGAGGAGAATTGAAAAAATTGATATTGACGGAATTTTAGATTCTAACTATATAAGCGAAACAATAAAGGACAACAGATATTCACTCTTTAAAACCATCGGTAGCACCGAGCGACCTGATATTGTGGCGGCTCGGCTTTTAGAGGGGCGAATTGCGGTTGTTGTTGATGGCACACCCGTAGTTTTGACAATACCTTATCTTTTTTCTGAAAATTTTCAGTCGGATGAGGACTATTATATCAATTTCTGGATTTCATCCGCAGGGCGAATATTACGCTATTTTTGTTTTTTTCTCTCCCTTTTGGCACCGGCTGTTTATATCGCTCTTACAATGCACCATCAGTCACTTATTCCAACCTCGTTAAGTATTGCTATCGAAAAGCTTCGAGGCGGTGTCCCTTTTTCGCCCTTTTCGGAGTGCATAGTAATGCTTTTTGTCTTTGAAATTTTGCGTGAGGCGGGACTTCGTATGCCGCAAAGCCTCGGCCACGCTCTCAGCGTGGTGGGCGGAATAGTAGTAGGTCAAGCCGCAGTAGAAGCCAGAATTATAAGCACACCAATGCTTATAGTAATTGCTCTTTCAGCGATTTCAGGGCTTATGATACCGAGACTGTCGGGAGCGGTTTTTTATCTTCGCTTTTTGCTTGTGATTGTAGGTGGAATATTCGGCTTTTTCGGGTTAATCGGGGCTGTTTGCATAATGCTTTTACACATAATTTCTCTGCGTTCTTTTTCGGTTGATTACACCGTTTCTTTAAGGAAATCGACTCTGCAAAGCTTAAAGGATACTTTTTGGCGATTACCTTGGTTTTATCAGAAAAAGCGCCCCGATTTTAATAGCAATAAGGTCAGACAAAAAGGAGAAAGAGAGTGAAAAAGACTTTAGTTTGTTTAGCGATGACGTTGCTTTTAAGCCTTTGCGGATGTACCACAAATTCTCTTAATAAAATGGGTGCATATTCGGTTGCGGCGATAGGCTTTGAGGAAAATGACAACGAGTTTACAATATATGTCGAGGCGGTGGTTGTAAACTCGGAGGACAGCGATAAGCCGGTTGAAAAAATGCTGTTTGATGGCAAGGGCGATACTCCTCAAAAAGCCTATGAGGAGGCGATATCCCAAAGTGCAAAACCGTGGTCTTTAGGACATTGTGCGGTGTTGGTGTTGGACAAGGATTTAAGCTCGGATGCTATAGATGAAGTTTTCGACTTTTGTCTTAAAGACAGCGACATCACCGTTTCGGTTTCGGTGGTGTCGAGCGAAAATGCAGAAAAGCTGTTGCAGGCAGAGTCCTTTTCATCTGTGGCGATAGGTTATGACATTGTTTCTATTTTAGAGACACAGTATAAGGTAAGAAAAGTCGGCTTTTCAAACAGACTTTATGAGGTGGCTGTGCTCAAAAAAACGAGCGTTTTAAAAAGCTTGCCCGAATTTTTGGTCAAAGATAAAGAATTGGTTATGAAAGGGTGATAAAAATGCTAAAGCAAACAGGCTTTAAAACCCATTTGATGCTTTTGTGTGCGATGATGATTTTGGGGCAGTCAATATCGGTTTTTCCGATTCGCTTTGATGAAAATGCGGTTTTTCATTACCTTTTTTCGTTCATCACAGGGCTTTTCTTTATGCTGATTACCTCCTTTGCTACCAAGAAATTTTTCAGCCTCAAAAGAAACACACCGCTCAAAAAAGCGGTGTGTGTAATAGTTTATTTAAGAATTGCGGTTTATTCACTTGTTACCTTTGCTGACTGCCTTTTTGATTTCAAGCATGTAATAAAGAAGATTTTGTTTTTCGGCAGCGATTTAATCGGCGTTTTAATGTTTTGTGCGACAGTTTTATATTTTCTGGCGCACAGGCAGGAAAATATATTGAAATTTTCGCTTATATCGGCGGTAGTTTGCCTTGCAGTTGTACTTTTCTTTAGCGTATTTCTCTTCGAAAATTATCACTTCAAAAACCTTTATATAAAGGAATTACCCGACATTAAAACTGCGGCTTCGGGAGTTATACCGCTTTTGAGAAAAGCTTTTTTGCCGACAGGACTTCTTTATTTTTACAAGCATTTTACAGGGCTTTGTTGCCGAAAGGGAGTACTTATTAAAGGCTATATTTTAGGCGGAATTTTTTTGTCGGTGGCGCTTCTTTGTCCGATTTTGATTTTTGGCACCGAGTTTATAGGAAGACTCGAATTTCCCTTTAATTCTGCTGTTACCACACTCAGTATCGGCAGACTATTCAGCCGACTTGATGGGATAATGTATGTTGTTTATTTTGTGGCTGCGTTGCTCAAAAGCGTTGTTTGCATTTTTGTCGGAATAAAATCATTAAAAGAAGTGGCGATTATTTTGGGGATTAAAAAGTCAACCGCAAAATCGGGTAAAAATCCGCTTTTCGCAAACCGAGGGTGAATACTCCCAATTATCTATGTGCTCGCCGGTGTTAAAATATTTTATTTCAGGTGAATAACCGTTTTCAAAAGAGTCAATGATAATAAGCTTAATCTTCATTTTTTCTCTTATTATGCTTTTGATATAAACACTCGCCTTGCTTCCGACCTTGACATTTTCTTTCGGCTCGGCAAGACCGGCAAGATTAGGCGCTATTTCGACAAAAATGCCGTAATTTTCAATACTTCTGATAACGCCCGTGACAGTTTGACCTGCTGAAAACTGCTCGGCATTTTCTTCCCAAGTTCCGAGCAGCTCTTTGTGGGAAAGGGTTATTTTTCCGTCATCGGCAATGTTTTTAATAACCGCCCGTATCTCTTCGCCCACAAAAAATCTGTCCATAGGGTGACTGATACGTGATACTGAAATTGCATCTATAGGTAAAAGTGCCACATTTCCGCAACCAATGTCGCAAAATGCGCCAAAAGACTCTAAATGTGTGATTTTTGCGTTTATAATATCACCGCAAATCTTCTCGTTTTTTATATAATTTCGGCATTTTTCCTGTGCCTTTTTTCTCGATAAGAGGGCATAAGGTTTTCCGTTTTGGTCATCGGCTATGTCCATAACACAAAAGCTGACCTTTTTTCCGACTCGGGAAATAAGGGCGATGTCTCGGGTTGCACCCTCTTCAATTCCAACCGCTCCCTCACTTCGAGGAATGATACCACGCATAACCTTTAAATCAATGATTAAATTGTGATATGTGTCGCACATCAAAACGGTGCCTTCCAACACTTTTTCCGTTTCCTTTGCTTCTTCCAAAAATAGTCTTGTAAATTGTGGCTCTGCTTCATTTCTTTGCCATCCTTCAGGATAAAAACCATTCATATTTATCTTCCCCTTTCTTTTATCCTAAAAAATTATATGACAAAGTATGCGCAAAAATGAGTGAAAAAAGGCGATAGAAAAAATATTTTTTGGAAAGGGGTGTGAATATGACAAATAAAAATAACCGAGCCGAAATTTCGGCTCGGTTTTGTAATTTTTTCTGTTAAAATAACAAAGTTTTATTATTTGATTTCCGCAAGTTTTTCTGTGATTTCAGCGATTGCTTCGGCGAAAGCTTCGGCTTCCTCTGTATCGGTTATACCTTTTTGAATTTCTGCGGCTTCACTGGAAAGCTCGGCGGCTTCAGCTGCCAATTCGGTATATTCGTTCAGCAGAGAAGTGTCAGTAGGATTAGCTTTATAGTCATTATAGAGCTCAACATATTCATCTACGAAAGCATCATACTTGTCAACAAAGCCTTCCCACTCGTATCCCCCGCTACATGCAGCAAGGCACACGATTAAGAGAACGGATACTAAACTCACCAATAATTTTTTCATAACAAATTTTACCTCCTGTTTGTTTTTATACCATATCGGGATATTTTTATTATACCGAAGTGGGATAATAATGTCAAGAGGTGATTTTATGAGATTAAAAGAAATCAGAAAATCAAAAGGCATTTCTCAATTAAAATTAGCTATGGATTTAAATACAAATCAAAATACTATCAGCCGATATGAAACCGGAGAGCGTGAGCCCGGTATAAATGAACTCATAAAAATTGCAGATTATTTCAATGTATCTATTGATTACCTGCTCGACAGAACCGATAACCCTGCTATAAACAAGTAAAAGCCGTGAGTTTCACGGCTTTTTTTTGCATATCGGCACAGGCACTGTAGTTATCTGTTAAGCAGGTAAATCATCAGCGTAAGATATGCCGCAAAGGTCACCCATAAAAAATACGGTATTTGCAAAAGTGCGGCAGTTTTGTCGATTTTATAAAATTTTATAATCATTACTCCTATGAGCGCCCACAATAC
>JAZNWW010000073.1:0-27231 GCA_045593535.1 Acutalibacteraceae bacterium | reverse complement strand
GGCAATATCAATAAAAGGAACGCAAAGTACAACCTTGCAATCAGCATCTGCTACGAGAGGCTTCATTTCATTTATGAGAGCGGTTGTTTCTGCGGGAGTTTTGTTCATTTTCCAGTTACCTGCGATAACTGCTTGTCTTTTTGCTTTATTCATTTTTATTCTCCTTAATATACGGGGATTTATCGCCCCTACAAGATACAAATGCAGGGCGGAGAAAATTCTCCGTCCCGCTTTAGCCAAAGCTTTTTAGCTTAAACCTGTCAAAAATTATTTGTCATTAAGTGCAGCGATACCGGGAAGCTCCTTGCCCTCGAGGAATTCGAGAGAAGCGCCGCCGCCTGTTGAGATATGAGTCATCTTGTCGCCATAGCCTAAGTTGTTAACTGCAGCTGCAGAGTCGCCGCCGCCGATAACGGTTACAGCATCTGTTTCAGCCAAAGCCTTTGCTACTGCTAAAGTACCTGCTGCAAGTGTAGGATTCTCAAACACGCCCATAGGTCCGTTCCAAACAACAGTCTTTGCAGTCTTTACTTCGTTTGCGAAAAGTTCAGCAGATTTAGGACCAATGTCACAACCCTCTCTGTCTGCAGGAATCTTGTCAGCATCAACAACCACTACATCAACGGGTGCATCAATGGGGTTGGGGAAATCAGCGATAGTTGTGCAGTCAATGGGGAGTAAAATCTTAACACCCTTTTCCTCTGCCTTAGCCATCATATCACGGCAGTAGTCAATCTTTGTTTCATCAACAAGTGACTTACCTGTACCATAGCCCTTTGCAGCGAGGAAGGTATAAGCCATACCGCCACCGATGATAAGTGTATCAGCTTTGGTAAGGAGATTTTCGATTACAGGAAGCTTGCTGTCAACCTTTGCACCACCCAAGATACAAACAAAGGGGCGAACAGGCTCTTCAACAGCCGCACCTAAATATTTAAGCTCTTTGCCGATAAGGTAGCCGGCAACTGCTTCTTTAACGTGGGATACAACACCAACTGTTGAGCAGTGTGCTCTGTGAGCGGTACCGAAAGCATCGTTTACAAAAATGTCAGCCAAAGAACCGAGTTCAGCAGAGAAAGCCTCACCGTTCTTTGTTTCTTCTGCACGGTAGCGAGTGTTCTCGAGCAATACAACATCGCCATCCTTCATAGCAGCTACAGCTGCCTTTGCGTTTTCGCCAACTACATTGTCATCAGCGGCAAATACAACCTCTTTACCCAACTTTTCGGATAGCGCCTTTGCAACAGGTGCTAAAGATAATTCCGGCTTGGGTTCACCCTTCGGCTTACCAAGGTGTGAGCAAAGAATTACCTGGCCGCCGTCAGCGATAAGCTTTTCGATTGTGGGAAGTGCTGCATTGATTCTGTTTTCATCTGTGATTACGCCTTCTTTGAGCGGTACGTTAAAATCACAACGAACGAGAACCTTTTTGCCTTTTACATTGATGTCATCAACTGTCTTTTTGTTAAGTGCGTTCATTTAAAAACTTCCTTTCAGAATAGTAAATTTACATACATATATATTTTAACACATTTTGTTAAATTTTCAACAATTATTTTGGGTTAATTTAGTAGAATTATTCGCTGTCCTCCCAACGATAATTATGCAACTGACCAAAATTCTCTAAAGATGGGTAGTTCCATTGCCTTAAAGTCTCGTAAACTGCTATTGCCACCGAATTCGAAAGATTAAGACTTCTGATTTCGCCCATCATCGGTATTCTGACACAGCCGTTTGGGTTTTTGAGCAATAATTCCTCAGGCAACCCCTTTGTCTCCTTGCCAAAAAGCAAATAGCATTTATCGGGGTATTTCACATCCGAATGGGTTTTACGGGCTTTGGTCGTGAAGTAAAAAAATTCGCCCTTGTTTTTCTCGAAAAACTCATCTATATCCTTATAATAAGTAATATCAAGATAGTGCCAATAATCAAGTCCCGCTCTCTTTAGTTTTTTATCATCAATATTAAAGCCCATCGGACCCACAAGATGAAGTCTCGCTCCCGTTGCGGCACAGGTGCGAGCTACATTTCCGGTGTTTTGCGGAATTTCGGGTTCAACCATTACAATATTTATTTCCATTTTTATCGCCTGTCTTTTGATTTTTATTAACACTAATATTATAAATCTTAAAAAAGTCTTGTCAAGATTCGATTTAAGTTATATAATTGTTGTAAATACTTTGTTTGGAGAAAATTATGAAAAAATATCCAGGAATCTTAAAAAGAGCCGAGCTTGTCGATTGGAGAAGCGGAAGGGTTTATGCAAAGCCCGATGGCACCCTTTTTAAATCGCTTTTTGTTTTGTCATCGCTTTTAATCCTTTACACCTTTTTTATCAACTTGTTTTATGTTCTCGGACTGAATATAATATATCAAGACACAAAGGAGTATAAACAGCTTCTTTTTCCGATTGTTTCGGTGGCAGTCGCAAATGCTTTGCTTATTGCTTCCTTTATTCTTATGAAGCTGAAGCGCCGTGTGGTATCCGCAATATTGGCAATTATTCCTTCCTCCTTTTTAATTGTGTTTTTCGGCTTCCTTTCAAAAGCTGAGGTAGGAGAAGACAGCTTTCTCGGATTTTTGCCTCTTTATTTTTGGCGGCACTTTATTCCCCTCTTTTTCATTTTGCTGTTTTCGATTTGGATGATAGCAATTATTGTCAGAGCAAAGCGCAAATTTAACAGAGTTTATAAAGAAACCGAGGAACTACTCTATTCTTTATATAAAGAAAACAATCCCAACGCCTCTGAGGCTGATTGGGTAGAATTTGCAACAAATTACGAAGGCAATTCTCCTCAAAAGCTTTTCCCAAAAAAGAAAAAAGGAAAAAATTCTAATACCGAAGAGGATGCCAACGAGACCGAAAACGAATAACACACATCCCTGCTTTTAGCGGGGATTTTTCATAAATACATTTTTAGAGGTTCTATATGATTGAAAAAAGCTTGAAAATTATAGCACACATAAAATCCGACTTTCCCACAAAATTTGGAATACCAAGACAAAGCGGTCTTTGTAATCTCAAATCGCAAATTGTCTTTGAAAAGGAATATCAAAACCCTGATGCCTTGAGAGGTATTGAGGATTTTTCTCACCTTTGGCTTTTGTGGGATTTTTCCGAAAACGAAAAAAGCGATTGGTCGCCGACAGTAAGACCTCCCCGACTTGGCGGAAATAAGCGTGTCGGGGTTTTTGCCACCCGTTCGCCCTTCAGACCAAACTCCATCGGACTTTCGAGTGTCAAGCTCGAGCGAATAATAAAAACCGAACAAAACGGTCTTGTTTTGGAGGTTTCGGGTGCAGATTTGTTAGACAACACACCAATTTTTGACATAAAGCCCTATATCCCTTATACCGACTGCCACCCACAAGCTGTAGGCGGATTTGCAGATGATGTCTTCGGAGATAAATTAGAGGTCTTTATTCCCGAGCATTTAAATCAGCTTGTCCCAACAGATAAGCGTTCTGCCTTGCAGGAAATTTTAGCCTCTGACCCGAGGCCTGCTTACCAAAACGATGAAAACAGAATTTATGCTTTTGAATTTTCAAAATTACACATCGAATTTTCTGTCAGCAAAAATACCCTTACTGTCACAAACGTGAAAAATATCGATTAAATAGTTTTTCGGTCGTTTGTTTTTGTCGAATTGACACAAATTGTCAATAAAACAGTCTTTTTGGCTCGAAAAACCACAATTTTTGGTTTTTTTCTTGATTTACACCACAAAATATGGTATTATATGTAAAAAGTTGATTTGTGGAGTGAATATTTATGGAAAAGAAATTGAAAATTGTCGTTGGCGATGATTCAAGCGAATTGGGACACGCCTGTGCAAAGGTATTCAAAGCCTACGGAATGGTTGTCACTCTTTGCAAAAAGGATGGCAAAGAAATTTTAAAAGCAATAGAGAGCGAACAGCCCGATGTTGTTTTAGCTGATGTGTTTATGCCGAGTCTTGATATTTTAGGTCTTTTGGACAACCTGTCGGAAAACACATCTAAAAGCAAGCCCTTGATTTTGGCGATGTCGGCTTTCGACAATGGCCGACTCGAAAAGGAACTGCTGGATGCCGGTGTTGATTATTATTTCCTCAAGCCCTTCGATATTTCTTCGGTTGCGGAGCGTATAATTCAGCTCTCGGGTTGGAAAAGCCGAAACATCCCTCTCGTTGTAAGGGATAGTGTTGTTACTGACCCTGAGCTTGAAATGATGATTACCGACATACTTCATCAAATTGGCGTTCCGGCACATATAAAGGGTTACCATTACTTACGTGAAGCAATTATTCTTTCGGTTAAAAACAGCGAGATTGTAAATTCCGTTACAAAGCTTCTCTATCCCACAGTTGCCAAAAATCACGCAACCACCGCTTCACGAGTTGAAAGGGCAATAAGACACGCCATCGAGGTCGCTTGGGACAGAGGAGACCTCGACATACTTAATTCCTATTTCGGCTACACCATTCAATTAGAACGTGGCAAACCTACAAACAGCGAATTTATCGCAATGATAAGCGACAAATTACGATTAAAATTAAAAATCGGATAGCCAAAACATTTAAACTTATCACCCAAATAAAGAAGGTTGATTTTTTATCAACCTTCTTTATTTTTTTAAAGCTTCTTTATCTAATATTTTTAATCCAAAAAGCATCACCATATAAACTGCTATTGAAGCTGCCGCCAAAAATATTATGTAAACCAAATTGTTTTTGATTTTCAGCGCCTCCAAAATTGCTCTGAAAAAGAGTGTTGTTGTAATTGCAGAAATAATCGGAATTAAAAAATCCTTAACAAACGGAAGCTTTAATTCGACAACCTTTAACAGCCTTCTTACGTTTAAAAAGCAGGTCAAAAAATTCGAAAAATACATTATGAGAATAAAGCCCTTAATTCCCGAAATCGGCACAAATAAAACAATTAAAATTATCCTTATCGCCGAGTCCGAAACCGAAGTTTTAAATGTAAATTTTTGCTGGTCAAGTCCCTTTAAAATTCCATCCGAAATACTGTCAAGATACATAAACGGAACTATCGGCGCCAACGCTTTTATCAAAAATCCGACCTCGTTTTCCTCATAAAGCAAAGCTCCTATTTTCTCGCCGGCAACCAAAAATACCCCTGCAAAAATAAAGGATATAAGAGAAGTAATTTTAATTATTTTTGCAACCGTTTGTTTTACAACCTGCGGTCTGGAAAGTGCGATGTTTCGTGAAATTTCAGGAATTAAAAGGGTAGATACCGAGGATAAAATAGCGCTCGGAAAGAAAAGCACGGGAATTGCCATGCCTTTTATCATTCCGAACTGTGAAAGTGCCAATATTCCGCTTTGTGAAAAGCGAGACAGCATTTTTGGAACCAAAAGATTTTCACCTGTTCGCAAAAGGGTGTTAAGATATCTGCCCGAGCTTATCGGTACTGCAATGGAGGATATTTTCTTTCCTATCGAAAAAGGCGGGGACTCTCTCCCTTTAAAATCCGAGCTTTTAGAGGCTCTTAAATATCCTATACCTAAAATAACTGTCGCACTGATTTCCGATATAACATCTCCTGCCATTACCGCCGCCATTACTGCCACAAGACCGAGTTTTTTTACCCGTTTTACTAATGCCAACACTACCAAAATTCTCAATATCTGTTCTATTATTTGAGATGCCGCATTGGGTTCAGACTTTCTTCTCGCTATAAAGTATCCTCGAAAACAGGCTGAAACCCCCATAAAAGGTAGGGAAAAGGGGAGCACAAAAACCGCCAAAGTCGCTCTTTTGTCGCCTATAACAAGACTTGATATCGGCTCTCGTAACACAAAAATCAAAAGCATTGAAACGACCGCCACAAAAAGTGTGATTGTTATTGCCTTTTTGACAATTTTTCTTATTGAGCGATTGCTTCCAACGCAGATTTCCTCTGCCACAAGGCGTGTTACAGCGGTAGAAATTCCGCTTGTTGCAAAGGTGGATGCCAGCATATAAAAGCTGAAAATCAGTTGGTAAAGACCTATTCCTTCGCTTCCGATTTCAGCACCTAACCAAACCTTAAAAACTATACCCGCAAACCGTACCAGAAGGGAGGTTACGGTAAGAACTATTGCATTTTTAATAAAAAGGGTTTTTCTCACTATTATCCCACGCTATTTTTGTAATATATCTAATACTATGTTTCTCTAATTCTATAAATACTTGAAAAATCAGTTATTTTTTGGTATTATATAATTGGTATTATATACAATAAGGTGGTTATAGATTTGCAGAATAACAGAACTCCGTTGGCTGACAGATTAAGACCAAAAAATATAAACGATGTTGCCGGTCAAAAGCACATCTTATCCGAGGGAAAGGTGCTACGCAGAATCATTGATTCAAAAAGCCTTCCCAACCTCATTTTTTACGGGCCCTCAGGTGTCGGCAAAACAACCGTTGCCAATATTATTGCTGAAAACTGTCAGAAGAAGCTTTTTTATCTCAATGCCACCACCGCTTCCACCTCTGATATTAAAGAGATTATAAATTCCATCGGCACCATCGACTCGCAAAACGGAATTTTGCTTTATCTCGATGAGATACAATATTTCAACAAAAAGCAACAGCAGATTTTGCTTTCATATATCGAAAACGGCGACATTACTCTTATTGCCTCGACTACCGAAAACCCCTATTTTTATGTATATAACGCAATTTTGAGCCGCTCGACCGTTTTTGAATTTAAAAACCTTAATAAAGATGATATTTTTTCTGTTTTAAAGCGTGCTGTAGGTATTTTATCTGAAGAATCGAAAAAACCTATTATTATAAGTGACAGCTCCCTTGTTAAAATTTCTTCTGCAGCTGCGGGAGATGTCAGACGTTCTCTTAATATGCTTGAGTTATCGGTTCTGACAGGGGATGATGAAAAGGAAATAAATATTCCCGACTCTATTGTCGAGGAAATCGTTGCCTCTAATTCTGTGAGGTATGACCGAGATGGTGAGCAACACTACGACATCATTTCGGCTTATCAAAAATCTATGCGTGGTTCTGACCCGGATGCCGCAATTTTCTATCTCGGAAAACTTTTTGCCGCCGGCGATTTGCCGAGCGCTTGCAGGCGATTGCTTGTTTGTGCAAATGAGGATGTTGGACTTGCTTACCCGCAGATTATTCCAATTGTAAAGGCGGCGGTTGATACCGCTATGATGGTGGGACTGCCCGAAGCTCGAATACCTCTTGCAAATGCTGTGATTTTGGTGGCAACCTCTCCTAAATCCGTGACAGGACACGATGCCATAAATGCCGCTATGCTTGATATTGCCAACGGACTCGGCACAAATATTCCGAGACATTTACAAAACAAGCATTTTGATGGTGAGGATGCTGAAATTAAGGGACAAAACTATAAATATCCGCACGATTATAAATGGCATTATGTAAACCAACAATATTTGCCCGATGATATAAAAAACAAAAAATATTACACCTTCGGCGACAATAAAAATGAGCAAAAATTCAAAGAATATTGGGATAAAATCAAAAATCTTTAATAGTCAATCAGGAGCGAACTATGAAAACATATAAACTACCGCCAAAAACACTTTTGTTATGGCAATGTCGTGCTATTATCGCTTGGCTTGTTTTAACTTTATTATGTAGCTTTTTTTCATTTACTCTGAAATTCTTTTTTGTAGCATTTCTGGTTTTGAGTGTGATTTTTTCTATTGTAATATTTTTATATTTGCCAAAATATTACTCTCTTTGCTCCGTCAAATGCTTAAAAGGCGCAATAATCGTAGAAAACGGTGTTGTTTTCAGAAATTGCCACATTTTACCTTATTCGAGACTTATTTACACCCAAACTTTAGTCACGCCGATTTCGAAATTTTTCGGTCTTCGTGCGCTGACACTTAAAGCGGCAAGAAGTCGTGTTTTTATTCCCGAGCTCACCGAAAAAGATGCTCTCGACCTGGTTTCGAGACTGAGAAAGGGTGACTCACAATGACAAAGGTATATAAGCCTCATCCTTTTATGATTTGGCGTTTTTTAAAGCCATATTTATTTGTTCTCTTGCTGCCGATTTTGCGTGCAGGACTTCAATACATCCGTTTCAAGCGCATATTTGACAGCTTGTTTTGGTATGAGCTTGCTTTCTTTATACTGATTTTAGTTGTAGCAATTTTAAAATGCTTTTGCTTTAAAGTTACTTGTGATGGCAAAAATGTAACAATTAAAAGCGGTGTGCTTTTCACAAGGCGTGCCGATATACCAATTTCAAAACTTTCTTCGGTTCAAACCTTGCGAAACCCATTTGATATGCTTTTCGGTGCAATGACTTTCAGAATAAACACCGAGGCCGGCGAAAAAACCAAGGCCGACTATGAATTTAAGTTAAAATTTAAGGATGCAAAAGAACTTGCTGTCACCCTTTACGGAAACGACACCGTTTCGAAACAACGTTTTTCTCCTATAAAAGTGGCAATTATGGCGGCAGCTACATCTTCCGCCTTTACCGGCCTTATCATTGGAGTTCCGATTATTAAATGTGCCGGTGACCTTTTGGGAATAGCGCTTAGCGATATGCTTTGGAGCGAGATTAACAACGTTTCCTCTAAAATTAAATCGGCTTTTCCGCCGATAGTAAATGTTCTCACCCTGATTTTCCTTTTGGGCTATGGAGTTTCCTTTGTCTATTCGTTTTTTAAATTTATGAAATTCAGAGTTATTATGGGTGAAAAGCGGGTTGAAGTACGTTCCGGTTTTATCACCAAAATCAGAACCGCCTTTGACCGACTTTCAGTAATCGATGTCAGGGTAGAGCAGTCGGCTTTAATGCTCTTTCTCAACCGCTTTTCTATGAAGGTGAATATAGCAGGCTTTGGTGAAAAGCGCAGTGAATCACAGGTAATGGTGCCAAGCGGAAAATATTCCGAATTACAAAAGGACTTTTCCTTTTATTTTCCTTTCTTGGAGCCGAGCGCCGACAGATACTATGTCGCTCAACGTGGCGCTTTGGCAGTGTCCCGCTTTTTGTATTGGCCGACAATATATTTGCTACTCACTTTAGGGCTTTCAATTCCTTTGGCATTACGCTTTAAAGATTTTGACCGATTTATATTGTTTGTAACAATAGCACTTCTTGTTTTAATCTTTTATTACGCATTTGTTTGTGCTGTCCAATATAAAAGATGTAAATTTTCGCTTGGTGATAACATTTATGCTTCAAGCAAAAAATGGCTCCGCACCTGCGAAATCTTTTGTCCAAAGGAAAATGTCGGTCAAATCAAGCTCACACAAGTTTTTACCGATTTTGCCTACAAAACCTGTAAAATCAGAATTACAGTATGTTCCGAAACCGCCGACAGTCTAAAACTTCCGCATTTTGATTACAAAAGCACAAAAGAAGCTATTTTGAAATGTTACGGTCTCGATGAGGCTATTGAGGAATAAAAAGTAAAATTGCGATAAAAATAAGAATGTTTCACGTGAAACATTCTTATTTTTTTATGGGTGATGATTTTGGAACTTATAATTTCTTGCCTCAAAGCATTTTTTGTCGGTGGCTTTATTTGCCTTATTGGAGAAGCTCTTATTGTTTATACAAAGCTGACTCCTGCTCGTATTTTGGTGTCCTTTGTGGTTTCGGGTGTTATTTTAACAGGAATAGGTCTTTATCAGCCTATTGTTGACTTTGCAGAATGCGGTGCAACTGTGCCTTTGCTGGGTTTTGGCTATACATTAGCAGTCGGTGTTGAAGAAGCGGTCAATTCAACAGGACTTATCGGCGCACTTACGGGCGGTCTTACCGCAACCGCAACAGGCATTACTGCAAGTATTTTTTTCGGGCTTTTGGCAGCGTTTTTCTTTAAATCGGGGGATAAGACCTGATTTTTGGTGACTTTTAACCACATATTTCTTTTTTTATTTACTTTACAAATAATATATAACTTGTTATAATTAAATAAATACAATATAATTTATGTTTCACGTGAAACATTTTATTGGGAGAAAGAAATATATATGGGAAAAATCATTTCTATTGTAAATCAAAAAGGCGGTGTCGGAAAGACCACAACCGCTGTGAATTTAGCCGCAGCAGTCGGTCTTTCGGGCAAAAAAGTTCTTTTGGTAGATGCTGACCCTCAAGGAAATTCAACAAGTGGCTACGGAATAAACAAAAAGTCAGTTAAAATTTCCACTTATCAGCTTCTCATAAGCAACATTTCGGCAGAAAGTGCTGCTATTACTACAAATTACAAAAACGTTTCTGTTGTACCTTCTTCAATCGACCTTGCCGCCGCAGAAGTTGATTTAATCGAGGTTGAAAACCGCCAAAACCAATTAAAAATGACCTTGGCGGGTTGTCGGGAAAAATACGATTACATATTTATCGACTGTCCACCGTCATTAGGACTAATCACAATCAACGCTTTAAACGCTTCCGATACGGTTTTAGTGCCAATTCAATGCGAGTATTTTGCTCTTGAAGGGCTTTCACAGCTTATGGCAACTGTCAGACAGGTAAAGCGCCTTTATAATCCAACCTTGGAAATCGAAGGCATTGTTCTTACTATGTACGATGCAAGACTTAATCTTACAGGTCAGGTTGTGAGCGAGATTAAAAAATATTTTGCGGACAAGCTTTATAAAACCGCAATCCCGAGAGCAGTTCGTTTGTCAGAAGCTCCAAGCTATGGTATGCCTATACAATATTACGACAAGCGTTCAAAGGGCGCCGCCGCTTATAACGACCTTGGCAAAGAATTTTTGAGAAAGAACAGGAGAAAATAAAATGGCAGTTAAAAAAGGTGGCCTCGGCAGAGGTCTTGACTCACTTTTTGATGAAAATTCGCACGAAACAAACGGGGCGGTTGTTGTCAACATAAACGACATTGAACCAAACCGCAACCAACCCCGAAAAGAGTTTGATGAAGTGGCTTTAAACGAGCTTGCTGAAAGCATCTCTACTCACGGTCTTATACAACCTATTGTGGTTAAGCCAACTTTAGATGGCAGATATATGATTATTGCGGGCGAACGCAGATGGCGTGCTTGTCGCATTGCCGAAATTTCGGAGGTGCCTGTCATCATTAAAGATACCGATGACAAAACCTTGATGGAAATTGCACTTATAGAAAATCTGCAACGTGAAGATTTAAATGCTGTTGAGGAAGCGCTCGGCTACAAAGCCCTTATTGAAGATTTTTCTCTCACTCAAGAGGAAGTCGCCGCCCGTATGGGTAAATCAAGAAGTGCTGTCACAAATTCTTTGCGTTTATTAAAGCTGACCGCACCCGAGCTTGAAGCACTTCGCAAAGGAAGTATTTCAGCCGGTCACGCAAGAGCGTTGCTATCAACTGATGACCTTTCGCTTCGCCAAAAGATGCTTTATTCCGCAGTAGAGGGCGCATCAGTCCGAGAGCTTGAAAAAATGGTTGCCCTTTCAAAAAAGGTTGTAAAAAGAACCTCTACAAAGAAAGATATTCCGATTTTTTATAAAGAGGTTGAGCTCTCACTCAAAAACGAAATAGGCAGAAAGGTTTACATAAAACCAACCGCAAAAGGAAGAGGTACCCTAACCGTTGAATTTTACAATGACAAAGAATTGTCAGAGTTTGCCGAAAAGCTTGCAAATTCATAAAAAACGCCTCAAAAGTCACGCAAAACGCTCCCTGTGAGGCGATAGATTTTTGTTTTATGATAAATGTCCTTTTATAAATATTTTAAAACGATTAAAACCGAGGTCAAAAGACCTCGGTTTTTCCTATTTTCTTAACTTTTCGAAAAAATATGTGAGTGGTGCTTTGCACTCGTCCTCCATTATGCCGCCATAAACCTCAACCTTATGATTAAAGGGTTGGTCGCAAAGATTAACAACGCTGTCAATGCTTCCCATTTTATTATCATAAGCGCCAAATATAAGGGTTTTAATTCTTGCGTTTATAATAGCTCCCGCACACATCGGACAAGGCTCAAGTGTTACATACATTTCGCAATCATCGAGTCTCCAAGAACCGACTTTCTTACAAGCAGAGTTTATCGCTTCAATTTCAGCGTGGGAGAGTGCGTTTTGTTTTTCTTCACGCATATTTCTGCCTTCGGCAATTATTTCACCGTTTTTTACGATTACAGCGCCTACCGGAACTTCGCCGTGCTCACCGGCCTCAAGGGCAATTTCTATCGCCCTTTTCATAAATTTTTTATCCATATTTTATTCTATTTCGAAACCGATTTCTTCTTTTGCGACAAGACCTAAAACAAACAAAATTATCTCCCTTGCAAAAGGTGCTATCAAAGAAAGAATAATTGCCACAACCGCAATACCTGTATTCATTTCGTTTTTATAAACCTTGAAAAGAGAAATGTAATAATATATCGCATAAATAATTGCTAATACCAAAGCAACAAAGAGGGTTATAATCACCACTATTGCAGATTTGAACATATCGGGAGTCATTGCTATATCCTGTGCTATTGTATCGGCAGCATTTAAAATAATTGCTTTAAAAGAGAAAAAGGTGGCTACTAAAAACCCAAAATAAGCTATTGTCTTAAAAATTGAAAGCAACATCAAGGCAGAAGCATTTTTGGTTTCCTTGCCGTTTCTTAAATTAACTCGGTCAGCAACTCCACCCAAAGCATAAGGTGAAAGAAAGGGAATAAACGCCATAAAAGGATGCTTTGCGTATCTTTTTTTTGCGATAAGAAAAAGTCCAATCCCTTGGATTAGAAAACGCACAACAATAAAAATTAAAAGATAGAGTGCATAATTTAACAAATTGTCACTGTTTTTAGCTAAAAATTCTAACATTTTTAAATCTCCGTTAAAAGAAAAATTGAAAAGATGAAAGCAAACAGAAGCCTGCAAATAAAATTACTGTGGGACAAAAACAAAAGGTCTTTATATTCTTTTTAAAAGAATTATTGGTTTTTCCGCCTTCCAATTTAAAAATTTCGGTATTGTCTTTGAGTAAATAAATACCGATAATTCCTGCAAAAAGGACAATTATCATTAAGATATAATACAAAAAGTTCGATGTTCTTGCCGAGAAGGGCAGATAATCAAACAAAACCGAAATTCCGTTATTAAAAGCGTGTATCGAAATCGCAACCCAAAGGCTGCCTGTTTTTACCGTAACATATCCTAAAACAAGACCGATTAATGTTGCAAAGGGGATTTGAACAAAGTTTTGGTGCATCAGCCCGAAAAGAAGGGCGGAAACCAAAATTGCAAAGCCTTCACCGTGCTTTTTAAGGAGTCCCATAACAAGACCACGACAAACAAACTCCTCAACAAATGCGGCAGTAACAACTGTTGCCAAAACACTTAATATTACTCCAAAAAAGCCTTGCGGAGAATCGCCGAAATCGACATTATACTCAATTCCGGTTTTTTCAAACAGTGAGGAAGCCTGGTTTGTCAAAAGGTTTGCCAGCATACAACAAGCAATACCTATTAAAAAAAGCGGGAAAGCGGTCTCTTTTTTTGGCTTTTTAAAGCTTACTATATCAGAAATTCTATACTTGAGAAGCTTATAGCTCGTGACAAACGGAACTAAAAACACAACTATAGAAACCACAATCTGATAAAGCTGTATAAATGCTGGATTGTTGAAAATCTCAAATTGTTGGTCATCTGTTAATCCAAAAAACGCTAAAAGAACAAGAAGTATCGTGCTGATTACACCCGTCAATGCTTCTAAAATTATAAAAGAAATACTTATAAGCAAAGCTTTTCTTACAATTTCCTTTTTTTCCTTTTCTTCGGCTGTCGGCTCGGGCTTTACAGGAGTCACGTTCTGATAAAAAGGAGCCGGAGGTGTATTTTGCATCGGTGCTCGCTCTACAAAATAGGCGCTTTGCGGATAAATAGGTACGTTTTGGTCAGTATATCTGTTTTCAGGCGCAACATATTCGCCTGTTTGAGAGGTTTGCCCGACCGCAAAATCTTGCGGTCGGTTATTTTGTTGTTCATACATATAAAATCAACTGCTTTCAGGGGAATTTTTTTGCCGCTTTATTCCTCTGTAACCTGATTTTCCTCAGACTCTGAATTTTCCTCTGCACCATCGACAGCATCCGCATCAGGTAAATCAGGTGTATCGGTTACTTCTTCCTCGTTGTGCTCGGTAAGTGCTACCGACAAAATCTTTTCGCCCTCTGCCACACGCATTACTCTAACACCCTTTGCAGGTCGTGAGAAGGTGGAAATAGCTCCGCTGAATATACGAATTATGATACCGTTTGAAGCAATCATAATAATATCGCCTTCCTCGGTCACATCGAGAACCGCCGCCACATCACCGTATTTTTCGGTGCGGTAGTTCATAATACCCTTACCGCCTCGGGATTGCAAGCGATAGTCACTAATCGGGCTGATTCTGCCATAGCCTGTTTCAGTAACAGTCAAAAGCTTTGTATTTTCGTTTACAACATCCATAGCAATTACCTTGTCATCGGGCTTCAAGGCGATTGCCCTTACACCGTGTGCTGTTCTGCCCATTGCACGAACATCGGTTTCTTTAAACTGAATTGCCATACCCTTTTTGGTAGCAACAATCAAATTGTCATCACCATTTGTCATCTTAACAAAGGATAATTCCTCATCCTCCTCGATAGAAATGGCAATAATACCGCTCTTACGAGTGTTTCTGAACTCGGAAAGCTTTGTACGCTTAATTGTACCCTTGCTTGTAATCATTGCGATATACTTTTCTTCATCAAGCTCGCTTGCGGAAAGTACAATAGTAATCTTTTCACCGGGCATAAGCGGTAGGATATTTACAATGTTCATACCCTTACTCGTTCTGCTTCCCTCGGGAATTTCGTATGCCTTAATTCTGTACATACGACCAAGATTTGAGAAAAGCATAATATAATCGTGGGAAGAGCAGACAAACATATTCTCAACATTGTCCTCTTCTCGTGTTGTCATTCCTGTAATTCCTCTGCCACCACGGTTTTGAACATTATAGGTATCAGCAGGTAAACGCTTGATATAACCATTTTTGGTTTTTGTTATTACACATTCCTCTTCGGGAATGAGATCTTCAATATCAACCTCTCCTGCAACATCGCTGATTTCACTTCTGCGTTCATCGGCATATTTATCACGAAGATTAAGCGCTTCTGTCTTTACGATGTCGAGTATTCTTTCTCTCGAAGCTAAAATTTCTTCACATTCCTTAATGAAATCAAGCTTTTCTTGTAATTCATCAAGTATTTTTTGTTTTTCTAGACCTGCAAGCTTACCAAGTTGCATTGCAACAATAGCAGAGGTTTGAATTTCATCAAGTCCAAAGCGTTCAGCCAATGCTTCCTTACTTTCGGGAATAGTCTTGCTGTTTCTGATGATAGAAATTACTTCATCAATAAAGTCAAGAGCCACCTTTAAGCCCTTTAAAATATGAGCTCTTTCCTCTGCCTTGCGTTTGTCATAAGCAGTTCTGCGGTAGATAATGTCATATTGGAAATCAATGCAGTTTTGAAGCATTTCTTTGAGTGTCAAAATCTGCGGTTTTCCGTTTACTATAGCAAGAAGTATTGCACCAAAGGTTGTTTGTAACTGAGTATTTTTATAAAGCTTGTTAAGAACAACCTGTGGATTTGCATCTTTTTTAAGGTCAACAACGATTCTTATACCGCCATCACGTTTACTTGAATAGTCAACAACATCATCTATTCCTTCAATACGCTTTTCAGCCGCCAAATCATAGATATTCTTAACTAAATCCTGCTTTTTAACCTTGTAAGGAATTTCGGTAATTATGATTCTGAATTTTCCGTTTCTGGTTTCTTCAATTTCAGCTTTGCCACGAAGTATAATTTTTCCTCTGCCTGTAGCATAAGCAGCACGAATACCGCTTCTTCCCATAATAATACCGCCGGTTGGAAAGTCAGGACCTTTAATATATTCGCAAATATCCGAAAGCTCTGCTTCTGGGTTGTCTATAAGACAGCACATACCATCAATTACCTCACCCAAATTGTGTGGGGGAATTTCGGTAGCCATACCAACCGCAATACCGCTTGCACCATTTACTAATAATTGCGGAAAACGAACAGGAAGAACTGTAGGCTCTTCTAAACGGTTGTCATAGTTTGGACTGAAATCAACAGTTTCCTTGTCAATATCATCCAGCATACTAAGAGAAAGTCTGTTCATACGAGACTCAGTATAACGATAAGCCGCAGCAGGATAACCATCAATGTTACCAAAGTTTCCGTGACCATCTATAAGAGGATAACGAAGGGAAAAATCCTGTGCCATACGAACCATTGCATCATAAACAGAAGCATCACCGTGCGGATGGTATCTACCGAGCACAGAACCTACTGTGTCGGCGCACTTACGGTATGCTTTGTCAGGAGAAAGTCCGTTTTCATACATCGTATAAAGTATTCTTCTGTGAACGGGCTTTAAGCCATCACGTACATCCGGGATAGCACGGCCTACCAAAACAGACATCGAATACTGAAGCATACTTTGTCTTACTTCATCAACAATTTCTACCGGCTGAATGTTGGTTTCATCATCACTCGGCCAATAAACTTTTTCTTGTTTAGCCATTTGTTATCCCTCCTTAAATATCCAAGTCAGTAGCAAATACTGCATTTTCTTCAATAAATTTACGTCTGGGCTCTACTTCCTCACCCATAAGCATCGTAAAGGTTTCATCAGCAATCTGAGCATCTGCCATAGTAACCTTTAGCATTGTTCTGTGTTCGGGGTCAAGCGTTGTTTCCCAAAGTTGTTCGGGATTCATTTCACCAAGACCTTTATAACGCTGAATATCAACATTTCCGCCTAATTGCTCAATAAAAGCATCTCTTTCTTCATCTGTGAAGGCATCGTAATATTTTTTGCCCTTTGCCACTCTGTAAAGAGGAGGTTGAGCTAAATAGATATGTCCTGTTTCAATAAGCTCAGGCATATAACGGAAGAAAAATGTAAGCAAAAGTGTTCTGATATGGCTACCATCTACATCGGCATCGGCCATAATTACAATTTTATCATAACGAAGCTTAGTAATATCAAAGTTTTCACCAATACCTGTGCCGAGTGCTATTACAACAGGAGTTAATTTATCATTTCCGTAAACCTTGTCAACTCTTGCCTTTTCAACGTTGAGCATTTTACCCCAAAGCGGTAAAATTGCCTGATAAGTACTGTTTCTTCCTTCTACTGCACTACCGCCTGCACTATCACCCTCGACAATGAATATTTCTGTTTTTGTAGCATCATCAGAAATACAGTCTTTGAGTTTTTCGGGCATACGGGTTTTTCCGCCTATACCTGATTTATTTCGGGAAGCATCCCTTGCTTTTTGAGCAGCTTCTCTCGCATTTGAAGCGGCAATAGCTTTATCTATAATAATCTTTGCTTCCGCAGGATTTTCCTCAAGGAATTTATAAAGCTGGTCATTTACAATATCTCTTACTAACTGACCGACAGATGTGTTACCGAGCTTTGCTTTAGTCTGACTTTCAAACTGTGCATCCGCAAGCTTTACAGATACTACCGCCACAAGTCCTTCTAAAATATCATCGCCCTTTAAATTATCGCTTGATTCCTTAATTTTCTTAAAATCGTGAGCATATTTATTTACAACACGGGTTACTGTCTGGCGGAATGCAGTTTCGTGTGTACCGCCATCAATAGTATGAAGTGTATTTGCAAAGGATAAAATTTTATTATCATAAGCAGTTGACCACAAAAGCGCTATTTCTGCGGTTTCATCATTTTTTGAACCACTTAAATAAATAACTTCATCGTTAAGCCTGTCTTTTTTGATACCCGCTAAAAGATATTCAACATAAGATTTTATACCACCCTCAAAACAAAGGTCATCTTGTCTGTCCTTTGTTTCACTGTCACTTCTCTTATCGGTTAAAACTACACGTATTCCGGCATTTAAGAAGGACTGTTCACGAAGTCTGTTTAAAAGGGTATCATAATCATAATGAGTAGTATCGGTAAATATTGTCGGGTCAGGCTTAAAGGTAACAACTGTACCTGTCTCGTTTGTTTCACCTATTACCTCTAAATCAGATACAATATTTCCTTTTTCATATCTTTGCTTGTAAATTTTTTCGCCATCTTTTACCTCTACCTCAAGCCAAGAGGATAAAGCATTAACAACCGATGCACCAACACCGTGAAGACCGCCCGATACTTTATATCCGCCACCGCCGAATTTACCGCCGGCGTGAAGGATAGTAAATACAACAGTAACAGTCGGAATACCCTTTTGAGGATTTATTCCCACAGGAATACCACGACCGTTATCTGTAACTCTAATAATGCCATCATCAAGAATATCTACAGTTATTTTGTCACAATAGCCTGCAAGTGCCTCATCAATAGAATTATCCACTATTTCATAAACTAAATGGTGTAAACCTCTTTCACCTGTTGAACCGATATACATACCGGGTCTTTTTCTTACTGCTTCGAGACCTTCTAATACCTGTATGGAATTTTCATCATAATTTTCTGTAACAGGAATATTCATCTCTTGGCTCATTTAAAATCATTCCTTTCAAGGTTAGACCTTTTATTTAAAGTTGATGTAGAAATTTGAGAAATATAAACTCTTTTATTTTTCTTTTTATTACTGCAAAGAATAAAGGATTTTGGTAATTCAAAAGAAACATTTATTACCCTTTTTTCCTTTTCCTCTTTACTTAAAAAATCACGTGTGTGTTTTGAGACAGTAGAGGTATCCAAATCAAAAATACCAACTACATCCTTTTCATTAACAACGGTTTCCTGTCCTAAATGTAAAAACATTATGTAACACTCCCGTTCTTAATATTAAATACCTTGCCCGCCTCTAATTTTTTAAAGTTAGAAGGGTCACAACAAGTTAAAAAGACCTGCATTTCTTTTATATGGTTAAGAATAAAGTTTTGTCTTTCGGGATCTAATTCACTCATTACATCATCCATAAGACAGATAGGACATTCACCGACATTTTGCTTTATAACCTCTGCTTCTGCAAGCTTTAGCGACAGCGCAATACTCCTTTTTTGTCCTTGTGAAGCAAAGGAACGAGCGTTTACTCCATTTATTTTAAAAATTAAATCATCTCTGTGCGGACCAACACTCGTGACGCCTAAAAACATATCTTCTTCTCTTTTTTTCTTCAAAAGCTCTTTTAATTCTTCTTTTTCGTAAATATATTCAGTTGCTAAAATTTCTTTTCCTTGTGATATACCGGAATATATTTTTGGTAAAAACTGATTTAGCTTTTCAATATATCTTTTTCTCATTTCTATAATTTTTTTACCGTTTGCAGATATTTCTTCTTCAAAAATATCAAGCATTATAGAAACAGTAGAATCATATTTTAAATCTTTTATAATGGAATTTCGTTGAGTCACAGCTCTCATATAGCTTTTTAAAATTTCAATATATGATGGATAAAGCTGTCCTATACTCAAATCTAAAAATCTTCGCCTTATACTCGGTCCATCAGTTAAAAGTCTCAAATCAGAAGGGGAAAAAACAATTGCATTTAGATTTCCAACAACAGAAGAAGAATTTTTTAGCTTTTTAGAATTTAAAAAAACTTGTTTTTTCTCATCAAAAAGAATTTTTATATTTTTTTCTATTCCTTCACTTAAAAATTGAGCTTCTATTTTTGCTTTTTGTTCCCCAAATTTTATAAATTCGCTTTCTTTAGCACCTCTGAAGCTTTTTGCTCCTGTCAGAGACCAAATAGCTTCAATAATATTTGTTTTTCCTTGTGCATTTTCTCCGCAAATCACATTCATTCTGTTGTCGGGAAAAATTTCAATGTTTTCAATATTTCTGAAATTTGAAAGTAAAACCTTCGAAATAATCATACTATTTCAAATCCATTATTTTCGTATTCGACCTTATCACCTTTATAAAGCTTTTTTCCACGCATTGTGCAAACCTCACCGTTTACTTTAACCTCACCGTTTTGTATCACAACCTTGGCGTGTCCGCCTGTTGCTACAATAGAGGCTAATTTCATAGCGCTGTCAAGCCTTATAAAATCCTCTTTTATTTTTATTTTTTCAAAATTCATTATTTCAACCTCATAGGCATTATCATATATTTAAATTCATCACCTTCAACCGGTTCAATTAAAACACCGGTATTTGGTCCGTTAAATAAGATTTTGATGTTTTCACTTTCACAAGCCTTTAACGCATCGAGCAAATATCTCGAATTAAGACCAATTTCAAATGAAGGTCCGTTTAATTCAATATTAAATGTTTCGGTAGCACGACCCATTGATGTAGCACAGGTAAAAACAACATTTAATTCGTTAAAATAACATCTTACAGGGGTTGAAAAAGATTCACTTATCAAAAGTGATACACGTTCAATAGTGTTTATTAAATCTCTTGTAGAAACAACGACGCTTTGTTTTGTTTCTTCGGGGAGAGTCTTTTTATAATTTACAAATTCTCCTTCAATTAAGCGAGAAATAAAGGAATAACCGTTAATATTAAATGAAATAAGTCTTTCTCCTACACTTATGTCAACATTTTCTGTTTCTTCATCTATAAGCTTTACAACCTCTGCAATTGATTTGCTTGTAGCTGTAAATTCTATGTTTTTATTTCCTTCAATTTTTTGCTTTCTGATAGCAAGTCTGTATCCATCTATTGCAACCAATTGCATTTCCTTTTCGGAAAAAGAAAAATTAAGACCGGTAAGAATAGGTCTTGCTCCTTCATTTTGAGCAGCCGCAAAAATTGTACCTTTTACATTTTCAAGTAGAATTTTTCCGTCAACAGAAATAGCTTCACCTTCTGTTACAGAGGGCATTTCAGGAAAATCTGTAGCTGCCATACCCATAATATCAAAGGTTGCTTCGCCGCTTTTAATATGACAGTTAAGTCTTTCATCAGCAGAAATTTCAACCTGCATACCGTTCATACGGCGCAAAATATCAGCAAGCAAACGAGCATTTATTACAATATCGCCTTCTTCATCGCATTTTGCATATATTTCTTTTTTCATTCCCATTTCTAAATTATAAGAAACGAGTGTGATTTTACCTTGTTCTGCAGAAATTAAAATTCCTTCAAGCACCGGCATAGAGGTTTTAGCTCCTACTACTCTTTGGAGTTTTGTTACAGCATCTAATAATTTTGAACGTTCAACAGAAAAAATCATTTTTTTGCTCCTTAAATAAAATATAAAATAACAGTAATAATAAGTGCGGTGGATTTGGTGGATAAGTATGTTTTATTTAATATATATCAGCATTTTTTATGTGTATAGAAAATTGTATAAAAAGTGGATAAGATTTCGGTTAATTTATTATCCACATATAAAAGGACAACTTATCGGTGGATAGTGGTTATCTTTGTGGACAACTTTTAAAAGCTTGTAGAATTGTTACTTTTGAGATTTTTAATTATATCTTCAACTAATTCTCTTTGATAAGGCTTGTCACGTAAGAAATTTTCAATCTTGTTAACGTTACTTAAAACGGTTGTGTGGTCTTTACCGAAGGATTCACCTATTTGCTTGAAAGAAAGGTCGGTGGTTTTTCGTGAAATGTACATTGCCACCTGGCGAGCAAGCACCAAAGAAGCGGTTTTTTTGTTTGAAAGAATTTCTTCTTCTGTTACGTTGTAGGTTTTTGAAACCTCTTCAATAATTTTTTCAATCTTTATAGGCTCGGGCTTTGTGTCGTTTATAACATCCTTTATAAAGCCCTGAACAACGGATAAAGTAGGTGTTCTTTGTTGCAAAGAAACAAATGCCTGCAATTTTTTAACCACGCCTTCTAATTGGCGGGTATTTACTTTTATGTTTTCAGCGATGTAATGTGTTAATTCCTCGCTGATTTCTATTCCGCATTGTTCGGCTTTTGTTTTAACAATACCAACCCTTGTCTCATAGTCGGGAGTGGTTATATCAGCAAACAAGCCACCCTCTAAACGAGAACGAATACGGTCATCAAGGGTTTTAACCTCTCTCGGCGGTCTATCGAGGGTCACAACGATTTGTTTGTTGCTTTGGAGCAAGGTATTAAAGGTGTTGAAAAATTCCTCCTGTGTTTGCTCTTTTCCCGCAATAAAGTGAATATCATCTATAAGTAAAACATCGGTGTTTCTGTATTTGTTTCTGAAGTCATCAATGGTACCTATACCGAGCTTACCGTCTTGAAGAGATTTAATAAGCTCGTTTGTAAATTCTTCACTTCTTATGTATTCGATTTTTTTCATCGGGAAGCTTTTCTTAATTTGGTTTTTAATTGCTAACATAAGATGAGTTTTACCAACACCCGAAGGACCGTAAATTACAAGCGGGTTGTAAGCAATACTCGGATTTTGAGAAACCGCAATACTTGCCGCATAAGCAAATTTGTTTGTAGAGCCAACGATAAAATTTTTAAAGGTGAAAAAATCTTCAAAGGAAAGTCCCTCGCTGAATTGTTCCGCCTTTAAAATTTTTGCTTCCTCATCAACATAGGTTATATTCACAGATATTGTGATACCCATAGTAGTTTTTATAGCTTTTTCTATAATCGGTGCATAGCTTTGCTGAATAATACCTGCAGCATATTCATCGTTACAGGAAAGGGTAAAAGCACCATCTCTGAAGGAAACGGGTTTTAAATCCTGTAAAAAGCAGTTAAAAGCAGTTTCTGTTATTAAATTTTTACATTCTTCGCTTACTATTGCCCAAATATCATCAATAGAACTAACCGGCATTATGTAAACCACCCTTATATATTATATATTTAATATTATATTATTATATATATAATAACATAAAAGAGCTTTGTTTTCAACTTTTTTTAAAGGAAAAAGTGCATAAAAAACAGCCATTTTAGAGAGATTTTTAGCGGTTTTTTGTGATTTCTCACAAAGGGAGAGAAATTCTGTTCTAAAAGGCACAAAAAACGAATATTTTTTTATGGGTGATGAAGTTGAAAAAGAGAAAAAATCCAAGCTTTTTTATATCCTTGGGTATTGCGTTTTTATTGCTTTTTTATAATATAAAAACCGAAAATGTTTTAATAAAAAATTATAATTCTGTGGGACAAACAGAAACAAAAATAACCTTTTTTGATGATTCTATAGAGGTATTTGAAAGCGAAGAAACAGAGGAAAAAAAGGAAGAAAAAAAGATAGAAAAAGAGGTGGAAAAAGAGGCGGTTGAAGTTGCTGCAAAGGACGTAAAGGGCAAGGTAATAGAGCAATATATATCCCCTTATACCGCAAAAAATTCCTATGACAAGGTATATTTAAAAAACAACACAAATTTGAATATAAACATAAAAAAGCTTTTAGAGGCAAAGCTTAATCTTTCACTCACAAAAACAAGCAGTCCGCAGGTACTGATAATTCATACACATGCTACCGAAACATTTTTAGACAGCGATGCCGAGGTTTATTCAAAATCATATAAATCAAGAACAACCGACAACGAGAAAAATATGGTAAAAATAGGCTCTGTTATAGCAGAGGAATTAAATAATGCCGGAATAGTGACAATTCACGCAAAAACGCAACACGATTATCCCGAATACACAGGCAGTTACTCACGTGCGGCAAATACTATTTGCAGTTATCTCAAGAAATATCCAAGTATAAAAATTGTCCTCGATTTGCATCGGGATGCGCTCTCTGTCGGCAGCGACAAGGTAAAGCTTGTTACAAAAATAAACGGTGAAAAGGCGGCACAGGTAATGCTCGTGATGGGAAGTCAATCGGGAAGTGTTACAAACTTCCCAAAATGGCAAGAAAATTTAAAGCTCGCAGTAAGACTTCAAAAAATAATGGAAACAAAGTATCCGACACTTGCCAGACCCATAACCTTAAATTCGAGCAACTATAACGAAAGTCTTACAACAGGCTCACTTCTTATAGAGTTTGGAACAGATGCAAATTCCCTCGCAGAAGCCAAATATTCGGCTTTGATGGTTGCAGATTGCCTCGAAACTCTGCTAAAAGATTTAGGTGCATAAAATTTAGCAACAAAAAAGTCTTATGAGATTTCTCATAAGACTTTTTAAGGTTACTTATTTATTTTTTCATCAATAGCATCTGCTGCTGCCTTTAAATAATCGGCTTCAAAGCGCTCGAACATACCATTGTCAACAAGCTGTGCTAAAGACACATCAATCGGCATCTTTGCAAGGAGCGGTATTCCTATTTCCTCGGCGATGCTTTCACTTCCGCTGCCGAAAATGTTAAATTCTTTTTTGCAGTCGGGACAAACAACATAGCTCATATTTTCTACAATTCCAAGCACGGGAATTTTCATCATATCTGCCATATTGTAGGCTTTTTTAACGATTAAAGAAACTAAATCCTGCGGAGAGGTAACGATAACCGCACCATCGAGAGGAATACTTTGGAAAACGGTTAAAGGCACGTCACCTGTTCCGGGAGGGCAGTCAATAAAGAGATAATCGAGGTCGCCCCAAATAACATCCTGCCAAAATTGCTTTACAGCGCCCGCAATAACAGGTCCTCTCCAAAGCACAGGCGAATCTTTTTCGGGGAGCAAAAGATTTATTGACATAAGCTTTATGCCCTCTTTGGTTTCTGCCGGCAAAATACCAAGCTCGTTTTGCATTGCCCTCGAATTTATACCAAACGTTTTTGGTATTGAAGGGCCTGTAATATCGGCATCGAGAATACCAACCTTGTAGCCCTTTCTGCTCATTAAAACAGCGAGCATTGAGGTTACCATTGATTTTCCAACACCGCCCTTACCGCTTACAACGCCGATTACGTGCTTGATTTTGTTATATTCGTTTGTGGGCTCAATAAGACTTTTTGGGTCACGAGAGGAGCAGTTTTGACTACAGCTTGAGCAATCGTGAGTACAGCCTTGTGAATTTTCTTGTGACATTTTATAACGACCTTTCGTTTGAAGTATATTATTTATTCTGTTACGGGAGGGGTTGCTGGGTCTTCCGTTGCGGGTGGAGTCAAGGGGTCCTCGGTTGTCGGAGGAGTTGTTGGGTCCTCAGCAGGAGGTGTTGTTGGGTCCTCTGTTCCCGGCGGTGTAGTAACATCGCCACCATCCGGAGTTTCCGGCTCGTCATCGGGAGTAGGGTTTTCGGGTTCGTCCGGTTCTTCCTTACCTCCGGAATTGTTTGCAGGAGGAATATAGCCCACCTTTTGCGAATACCAATCGTTCTTTTGTACGGGATGGTCCTTCATATAATCCTCGGGCGAAATATCATCATAGATAAAGGCGTGAACAATATCCTTTGCATAATCGAGGTCATAGTAAACAACTGAACCGATTCTTGGGTCTCTTGGAGACGACATTAAATATTCTTTAAGCGGCATACGTGTTTGCTCGAATTTTGGTGAATGGAGCAAAATCGAAACCGCAAGGTCATATATTTCGGAAGAAGAAAGAGATGTTTTTGAACAGGGCAACAAAGCGGAGATAAGGCTCATATATTGACTCTTTTCAATTTTAAGCGCCTTGTTAAAAAGCTGTTCCATAACATATCTTTGGCGGTCGGTTCTGCCATAGTCATCGGTTGTTCCCCAAATGTTTGAGGTTTTTCTGATACGGGAATAAGCCACCGCTTGAATACCGTTTAAGTGGTGCTTGCCGGCTGTTTTAATATAGTGAGGTGTCGGGTCTTTTCCGATTTGCTTGCAGATGTTTTTAATACAGTAGTTAAGGCGGTCTTTTTCCATTGAAACCTCGCCAACTGTGAGCTCTGCATCAATTCCGCCTACAGCATCAATAATATCAACCATTCCGAAGAAATTAACCGTTGCATATTCTCTGATATCGAGACCGAAAACCTTGTTAAGCGTTTTAACCGCTGTTTCGGGACTTTTAGCATAGGCAGAGTTGATTTTTTGGTAGTATGTTGTGCCATCCTTTTCGATAGGAACTAAAGAGTCACGCATAACCGAGATGATTTTCACCTTTTTTGTTTCTGTGTTAAGGCTTAAAATCATAATACTGTCCGAATTTCCCGAAAAAGATTTCGGATTTCTTGTATCAATACCGAAAAGCGCTATATTTATGATTTTATCATCGATGATTTTATCAACACCAAGCTCGGAAAAATCATCGGTAAAATTGTTGTCGTAGTTGTAATACCACTGCGGAAAGACAAAAACAGAGCCAATAAATAATCCGACTATTAAAAATAATGAAGTGAATACAAGTATAAGTGTTTTTTTCCAGGTTTTCATCTTTTTCCACCATCTGCCTATAGCGGCAAAGGGACCTCTTTTCTTTTTCTCGTATTTTTTACTCTCGGCAAAGGAGGAGAGTGAAGAAATATCTATAAATTCTTCCGGTGTCGAGGAGGAAGAAATATCTTCAAATTCATCTTTTGCGTTTTTCGGTTCGCTGTTTTCATCTGAACCGGAACTGAAATTTTCATATTCCTTAAATTCCATATTAAATTAACTCCTTGTATATTTCACCCTTTTTAAAAGAGGTGATTTCCGCAGCCTGCTTTGCCGCCGCAGAGGTTGAACATCCGTCTTTAATCAAGTTTTTTGCAATTTTTATCGCTTGCTCTAATGTATAGCGGTCAGAAGTTTCCTCTGCACCCTTTATAAGCAGAACAAATTCGCCCTTGGGTGAATTTTGCTCATAATGCTCTATGGCGCAGGATATAGTGGTTTTAAACACCGTTTCGTGAATTTTTGTAAGCTCACGAACAAACACAATCTCTCTGTCTCCAAAGTAGGAAAGCATATCCTTTAAGGTGGCGAGAAGCTTGTGGGGTGCTTCGTAAAAAATCATCGTGCGTTTTTCCGTTTTCAGCTCTTCGAGATGTGTTTTGCGGCTTGATTTGTTCATCGACAAAAAGCCTTCAAAGCAAAACCTACCACACGAAAAACCCGAAATGCTGATAGCGGTAATAAGCGCACTCGGTCCGGGAACCGACTCTACCGTAACACCGTTTTCGTGACAAAGGCGCACTAAATCTTCGCCGGGGTCAGAAATTGCGGGCATACCCGCATCGCTTACCACAGCACAGGACTCGCCCTTTAAAAGTCTTTCTAAAATAAGATTTCCTTTTGAATTTTTATTATGCTCGTAATAAGAAAGCATTTCTTTTTTTATACCTAAATGATTAAGTAATTTTACGGTTACTCTCGTATCCTCTGCCGCTATGAAATCGACCTCTTCGAGTGTTCGAGCGGCTCTGGGCGACAAGTCTCCCAAATTACCGATAGGAGTACCGACAACATAAAGTTTACCTTCCAAAATTATTCTCCATTTAAATACGCCTCTTTATATGAGCCGTAAAGTTCTATCATT
>JAZNWW010000072.1:0-26182 GCA_045593535.1 Acutalibacteraceae bacterium | reverse complement strand
AAAAATCTCCTTTAGAATTTTGTTTTGTGTTTCTTATTATACTATATAGGAGGAAAAATTTCCACATAAAATTAAATATTTAACAAATTGTTGATTTTTGAGCGAAAAATGGTTATTATATAATAGTTAAAACATTAGATTACTTATTGAAGGCGGAATTTTTTAAAATGCTGGAACTTAAAAATATATCTTTTACTGCCGAAAACGAGGACGGACAAAAGGAAATACTTAAAAATATAAGCCTTAAAATCGAGGATGGCTTTTCGGTAATTACAGGTCCAAACGGTGGCGGTAAATCTACCCTTGCTAAAATTATAGCCGGAATTATAAAGCCGACATCGGGAGAAATTTATTTAGATGGTGAAAATATCACCGATTTGTCGATTACCGAAAGGGCAAAACAAGGTATAAGCTTTGCTTTTCAACAGCCTGTGCGCTTTAAAGGAATTACTGTTCACGACCTCATTTCTTTAAGTATCGGTAAAGAAATTTCTATTACCGATGCTTGCAGATATTTATCCGAAGTGGGTCTTTGTGCGAGAGATTATATAAACCGTGAGGTTAACGCTTCCCTTTCAGGCGGTGAGCTGAAAAGGATTGAAATTGCAACAGTTTTAGCCCGCTCCACAAAAATTTCACTCTTTGATGAGCCTGAAGCCGGCATTGACCTTTGGAGCTTTAACAGTCTCATAAAGGTATTTGAAAAAATGCACGAAAATATGGGTGGCTCTATAATTATTATCTCCCATCAGGAGAGAATACTCAATATTGCTGACAGGATAATTGTGGTATCAAACGGCGGCATCAAAGAAAGTGGCAAAAAGGATGACATTTTACCCTCTCTGCTCGGGAAAGCCGATGCCGGTTGTTCCGTTTTAACAGCAAAAGTATAAGGTGAATATATGAACAACACAGAACTCGAATTACTTAAAATTATTGCCGATATGGACGGTACACCAACGGGCGCTTTTAATATCCGTGCAAACGGTAGTTCCGCCGCTCGCCAGGTCACTGAAAATATCGATATAGTGACAAAAACCGATAAACCCGGTATTGATATTATTATAAAAGCCGGTACAAAGGGTGAAAAGGTGCATATTCCCGTCATTATAAGTGAAAGCGGTCACAGTGAAATGGTTTATAACGATTTTTACATAGGTGACGGCGCCGATGTTGAAATCCTTGCGGGCTGCGGTATTCACAATTGCGGAAGCGAAGAGTCCCGACACGATGGCATTCACACCTTTTATGTGGGAAAAAATGCAAAGGTGAAATATGTAGAAAAGCATTACGGAAACGGTGAGGGCACAGGCGATAGAACAATGAACCCCACCACCGTTATAAATATTTCAGAGGGCGGATATATGGAAATGGATACCACACAAATCGAGGGTATCGACTCTACAAAGCGTATGTCCTCTGCTCATCTTGCGGACAACGCAACACTAATTATCCGAGAAAAGCTTATGACACACGGAAAACAAAGAGCTGAAACTGATTTTACCGTTGATTTGGATGGCGAAAACAGCGCCGCAAATGTAATTTCCCGCTCAGTTGCAAAGGATGAGTCATATCAACTCTTCCTCTCTAATATAAACGGAAATAATATCTGCACAGGCCACACCGAATGTGATGCTATTATTATGGATAAGGCGCATGTCGAGGCAGTTCCTAAAATTTCTGCTAATCACATTGATGCTTCACTCATTCACGAGGCGGCAATCGGAAAAATCGCCGGTGAACAGCTTATCAAGCTTATGACCTTGGGCCTTACAGAAAGAGAAGCCGAAGAACAAATCATAAATGGTTTTTTAAAATAATTTATGGATATTTTATCCATAATTGTTAATAATTAAAATATACAAAAAAAGGGAGATTTACTATGGAACTTAAAGGAAGCAAAACCGAAAAAAATTTATACGCTGCATTTGCAGGTGAAAGTCAGGCAAGAAATAAATACACCTACTTCGCTTCAGTTGCTAAAAAGGAAGGCTATGAGCAAATTGCCGCTATTTTCCTTGACACAGCAAACAACGAAAAAGAACACGCAAAAATGTGGTTTAAGGAGCTCGGCGGTTTAGGAGATACTGCCTTTAACCTTAAATCTGCAGCAGATGGTGAAAACTATGAGTGGACCGATATGTATGCCGGCTTTGCAAAGGATGCAGAGGAAGAAGGCTTTACAGAATTAGCTGCAAAATTCAGATTGGTAGCCGCTATCGAAAAAACACACGAGGAAAGATACTTAAAGCTTTTAAATAATGTTGAAATGCAGGCTGTATTTGCAAAAGCAGAGGAAACCATGTGGGAATGCCGTAATTGCGGACATTTGGTAATCGGCAAAAAAGCACCACAAGTTTGCCCCGTTTGCGCTCATCCTCAAAGTTATTTTGAAGTTAGAAAAGAAAACTACTGATTTTGAAGCTTTGCAGTCCTTAAAAATTTTAAAACCTTCCGTATGCTGCGGAAGGTTTTTTATCTTTTTCTTGACAATTTTTTCTCTAAATTGTATTATTATAATACCATTAAATAATGTATCTCAAGAGGTGAATTATATGAGCGGAAAAATCTCAAGTTCAGTTATCAAAAGACTGCCCAGATACTATAGGTTTCTATGTGAACTTAAAGCTCTCGGAATGACACGAATTTCTTCACGTGAGCTATCCGACAGAATGGGATTTACCGCTAGTCAAATTCGCCAGGATCTCAACTGCTTTGGTGGTTTCGGTCAACAAGGCTATGGATATAATATAGATATGCTGCAAGCCGAAATTGCCCGAATTTTAGGTCTTGACATACCTAAAACCGCAATACTCATCGGTATGGGCAATTTAGGTCGTGCTGTGACTATGCATATGAATTTTGAAGCAAACGGTTTTACACTTATCGGTCTTTTTGATGAAAAGGAATCGCTTATCGGTCAAGTGGTTAAAAATTTACCGATAAGAAGCACCGCCTATTTAGATGAATTTTGCAAAGAAAATCGCCCTGAAATCGCCATACTTTGCATACCCAAATCGGCAGCAGAAGAGATTTCAGAGCAACTGGTCAGACTCGGTATTAAAGGATTTTGGAACTTCAGTCATTATGATTTAAGACTCAATCACCGTGACGTATTAGTTGAAAACGTTCATTTCAGCGACAGTCTTATGCGACTTTCCTACAGACTTCAAAGCGGTCGTACGCCACTATTTAAAGATAGCCAAAACGAAAATTTATAATACTTAATCTTCTTCGGTGTCGCTTTCTTGCGGTTCATCTGCCTGACTCTTTCCTACTGAAAAAAGTGAGAAGACAAGCAATGACATAAATCCGAATGTAAGAGCCACGAAATAAAATGGCATATAAAACGTACCGGCTATAAGTGTTATGACAGCAATTATAATACTTGAAAAGCCTAAAATTTTTAATTGCTTGAGACCATAGAGTGAAAACATTTCACCCTTCATTACTTCTTTTAAAAAGCGCCTTAAAGCTAAAAGTGCCATAAAAACAAAAGGTACGCAAGGATAGCTTGTAAGCATAACAGTAGCGGCAAGTGAACTGTTTCGGTTCATTATTTCAACATACCAATTAACTAAAAACGGAAGAGCCATTGCCAAGGTGGCTAAAGCCACAAAGAAAATATCTATAATAAATATCGAAATTTTGATATACTTATATTTATCCATAATTATCCCCATTTCTAAAAATCTGTATTTATAATATACACTAAAAAACTAATTTTGTAAACCATATTTTGAGGATGAATAAAAATTAAAGACTATTTGCTTAAAAGACCTATGCTTCTTTCTGCAGTAATTGGCATTACAGCAATTTTAATAGGATTTAACTTTAAGGCAACGCTACCTTTTTTGGCGTTGCTTTTTGTTTTTATGCTCACTTTTATCATTTACAAAAAGGGAAAATCCGCATTTATAATAACACTCATTTTCCCGATTTTAATGGTGTTGTCTCTTACATTTGAGGTTTCAAAAATCGACAGCCTGTCCTCTCTTGACGGGAAAAAAGCCGAGTGCGAATTTACGGTAATTGATGTGACCTATGAAAATGATGGATATTGTGTAGCACAAATAATCATAAACTCATCCGACATACTCGAAAGCGGTACAAAGCTTAATATGAGTTATTACCAAAACAATCTGACTATGGGAAATGTTGCAAAGGGTTCTTTAAAGCTCAAAAGTTTTAATACGGACCAAAAATTGTACTACCAAGGCAAACAAATTTATCTTAACTCCTACTGCTCTGAATATGAAATTCTCAAAGACAAGCAACCAATTTTAGATATAGTAGGAAAGGTCAGACGCTATATCACAAAAACATTGTTTTCAAAGCTCGGCTCGGAAGAAGCCGCCACAATGACAGCACTTTGCTTCGGTGAAGGAAAATATTTTTCACAGGAATTTTACAACAATGTAAAAGGCGCAGGTGTCAGTCACGTTATGGTTGTTTCGGGTATGCACCTGTCAATCCTTGTCTCTTTTTTCACCTTTATTTCAGACAAGTATTTCTACAACAAATACTTCAAAGCTTTTATTATGCTCGCTGTAGTAATCGCACTTGCCTTTTTGTGTGGTTTCACTATGTCAATTATTCGTGCAGGTGTTATGTATTTGATAACCGCAATCGGCACAATACTTAATCGCAAAAGTGACTCTTCTAACACTTTGGGCGCATCGGTAGCTTTAATACTCTCCTTTTCACCGCTTGCAATTTTTGATATTTCCTTTTTACTTTCAGTTCTTTCAACATTTGGCATAGTCTCAATAAGTATGCCCATCTGCAATTATCTCAACGACAAAGAAATGATAAAGAATAAAACCATTAAGGCAAGTTTGTTTGCACTTTTAACTTCAGCTTCGGCTACGCTTTTGACATTTCCGATAGCGATTTACTTTTTCGGTTACATTTCACTTTTCGGTGTTTTGACAACACTGCTTATTTCCTATGCCGTAACACTCGTAATTTGTATTTGCGTAACGGCGCTGTTTTTAAATCTCATCATTCCTTTTATTGCAGATTTTCTCTTTGTTTTGTGCGAGTATATTTTAAAATACATAAATTTTGTAATCAACAAAACAGGCAGTCAAAGCTTTTCTGTAGTAAACTTGCCACAAAACTACACTTTTATATCAATTTTTGTGATAATACTGATTTTTTGTGTACTACTAACTTGTAAACAGCGCCTCGATATGTTAAAATTAGAAAAAATGAGGCAAAAATTTATTAGCGAAGGCGGTGGCAAACTCAAATGGCAATAGTTTTTGAAGAAGGACTCAAAAAACATATAAAGCCCGATTCTCTTTTACCGGTATATATTCTTTTCGGAAATGACGGATATTTAAAAAAGCTTTATTGCGACAAAATTTCAAAATCCGTCTCCTCTTGTGATGATATTTTTAATTATGCCAAATTCGACTGTGATTGTGACCTACAGGAGGTTTTTGACTTTACCCTGCAAATGCCCTTGATGTCGGACAAAAAGGTTTCAATTCTTTGCGATTTTGATTTTGAAGCCGCTTCAAAATCCGAATTTGAAAAGCTATGTGATTTGGTAAAAGAAGTGCCTGATACCTGCGTTTTTATTCTTCTATTTGACTCACTCGAAATCGACTCTAAAAAAAGCGCAAAATTCAAAAAATTAGTTTCTCTTGCAGAAAATGCTGGCGGAATAGCCGCACACCTTGACCACAGAAAAATTGCCGAGCTTTCTTCAATGCTTCAAGATGGAGCTAAAAAACGAGGTTGTGCTTTAGACCGTAACACCGCTTACTATATGGTTGAAACTGTAGGCGAGGATATAAATCTTTTGAAAAACGAATTGATTAAGCTTTGCAATTTTGCAAAGGATAAGCCTATCACAAAAGAAACGGTTGATGAAGTATGTATAAAAACTGTAGAAGCCTCGATTTATAATCTGTCTAAATTTATTTTAAGCTGTGACACAACAAAGGCGCTTTCTCTTTTGGATGAACTCTTTTTCCAAAGGGTTGAACCTATCGCAGTTCTTTATACAATAAGTGCCACCTTTACCGATATGTTCAGAGTTTTTTCAGCACTCGATAATGGTGAAAGCATTTCGAGCGTAAAATCAATTTATAAATATCCTAAAAACAAAGAGTTTTTGGTAGATAATGCGGCACGCTTTGTCAAAAACTTTGACCGCAAAAAATTAAATCTTTGCCTTTTAGCCCTTACAGATGCCGACAAAAAGCTCAAATCCTTTTCACTTGACCAAAGAGTTGTTTTAGAGCAGCTTATAATCCGCCTTATCTACATTATTTCGAAGGGTGAAAGCATTGATTAAAATTCCGTACCCAATTATCGTTGAAGGCAAATATGACAAAATAACCTTGGAAAATGTAGTGGATAGTCTTATCATCAAAACGGATGGTTTCAGGATTTTTAAAGACAAGGAAAAAATCTCCCTTATCCGCAGCGTTTATGAAAAATGCGGTGGTGTTGTGCTTCTTTGCGACAGTGATAATGCCGGAAATATGATAAGGGCTCACCTTAAAAAAAATTTGGGCGCAAATGCAAATATAATAAATATCTATACTCCGCAAATAGAGGGTACAGAAAGGCGAAAAACCGCTCCCTCAAATGAAGGTTTTTTGGGAGTTGAGGGTATGCCAAAGGAGACCCTCGAAAACATTTTTCTAAAAAGCGGTATTACCTTTTCTCACATCCAAAAGAGCAGAAAAATCACAAAAGCTGATATGTTTTCTTTCTCGCTTTCGGGAACAAAAAACAGCAGTAATGCCCGTAAAAGTTTTATGAAATATTTGAACTTGCCCCAAAACCTTTCAAGCAGTGCATTACTTGATGTACTTAACACCTATTATACTTACGATGAATTTATCGAGGTGACACAAAAATGGCAAAACAGCCAAGACAAAAATTAAAGCTTTTATATGTCCTTGATATTTTAAAGAGGTTTAGCGATGAGGAGCATCCTCTAAACGCCTCGGAGATTGCCGAAAAATTATCTGTTTATGGAATTGACGCCGAAAGAAAAAGCATATATGATGATATTTTTCAGCTTGAAATTTATGGTGCCGACATAATCAAATCCTCCAACAAAAAAGGTTGGTTTATAGGAAGTCGTGAATTTGAAATTCCCGAAATCAACCTTTTGTGCGATGCTGTTAAAAGCGCAAATTTCATCAGTGCCGGCAAAACCCGTGAGCTGTTATCAAAGCTCAACAATATGTTAAGTGAGAATGAAAAAGACAGACAGCGTGATGTCTTTTTTAACCCTAATATTAAATGCAAAAATGAAGAAATATACTACAACATTGACAAGCTGAATACTGCAATCAGACAAGAAAAACAGGTGACACTTAAATATTCTTCACGTATTTTAGATGGTCGAAGGGTTGAAAAAAAGACAAAAGAAATGCTTATAAATCCTTATGCACTCACCTGGCAGGATGACCATTACTACCTTGTTGGCAACTATGCGAAATATGATAACCTCATTCATTTGAGGGTTGACCGTATAAACTCGGTAGAAATCTCTAATGCGACCTCAAGACATTTTAGCGAGGTCAGTGAATACACCGAGTTTTTTGATATTGCCGACTACACCGAAAAGCTTGTTTCAATGTATGGCGGTGAGCTTTACGATGTGGAGCTTTGCTGTGACAAGTCAATCATCGAGCAGGTTTTAGACCGCTTTGGTGAAAATATTTTTATTAAAAACGTGACCGAAGATACCTTCTCTTTTAAAACAGAGTTATCTTTAAGCGATGCAGTTGTCACTTGGATTTTAAGCTTCGGTGAAAAAATGACAGTAAAAAAACCCGAAAAATTACGTGAAATGATAAAGCTACGTGTTTCTAACGTGCTTAAAAACTATGAGGAATAACAATTTATGAGAATGAGAAAAAAGAAAAACCTTGAGGAAAGATTAGCCGCAGTAAACGAAATTCTTTTCACAAGCGATATTGAAGACAGAAACTTCAATACTGCTAAAAATGAAAAGGAATATATCGATTTTGACTCTTGGTTCGAAAAAAAGCAACCGCTTTATTTGGAAATTGGCTGTGGCAAAGGCAAATTTGCCTACACCTTTGCAAAAGAGCACCCCGAAATAAATCTTGTGGCTGTCGAAAAAAGCGGTAATGTTATTGTCGAGGCCTGTGAAAAGGCAAAAGAAATAGGACTTACTAACCTCAAATTTATAAAGTGCGGTGCGGAATATTTAGAAAAATATTTTGAAGATAAAAGCATAGACAGAATCTTCCTTAATTTTTCCTGTCCTTTTCCCAAAAAAGCTTATGCAACACACAGACTTACCCACGAAAGATTTTTAAATATTTACAAAAACCTTCTGAAAAGCGGTGCCGAAATTCACCAAAAAACTGATAATATACACTTTTTTGAATTTTCACTCGAAAGCTTTTCTAATAACGGTTTTGCCCTCAAAAACATCTCGCTTGACTTACATAAAAGTGATTTCGAAGGCAATATTGAAACCGAGTATGAGCAAAAATTTTCCTCTCTGGGTTTCCCGATTTACCGACTTGAAGCTTATATAAAGGACTAATAATATGATTGATTTTAATATTGAAAAAATTATACCGCTTTGTGAAGATTTTGGGGTAAATATCACCGAAAAACAAAAGTGTCAGCTTAATTTATACGGAAATTTATTGCTTGAGTGGAACGAAAAAATCAACCTCACCGCAATAAAAGAGCCCGAAGATGTACTATTTAAGCACTTTTATGACTGTATCTTGTTTTTCAAAAACTCTCGCATCCCCAAAAACGCCTCGATTATAGATGTTGGCACAGGTGCGGGTTTCCCCGGTATGATAATTAAGATTATTCGCCCGGATATTGATGTAACACTTCTTGACAGTCTTAACAAAAGACTCGTTTTCCTAAACGATGTGATAGAAAAATTAGGACTCGAAAAAATTAAAACCGTTCACTCTCGTGCCGAGGATGCCGGTAAAAACAAAGCGATGCGGGAAAAGTTTGACTTTGCAACTGCACGTGCTGTCGCCTCACTTCCCGTTTTACTCGAATATTGCACTCCGCTCATAAAATCAGGTGGTGAGTTTATTTCGATGAAGGGACCTTCTGTTTATGAGGAGGCAGAGAACTGCAAAAATGCTATCAAGGTTTTAAATTTGAGCGAACCTAAAATTATATGCGAGACCTTAAAGGGTGATGAACAAAGAGCCTTTGTTTATTTTAAAAAGATATCGCAAACTCCGCCAAAATACCCGAGAAAACCCTCGGATATATCAAAACAGCCACTTTAAAGTGGCTGTTTTTGTTTTAAAAGAGCGAATTTTCCCGACCTGTTTTTCTTTACTTTTATACAGATAAAAAGGATAATAAGTATTAGAAAGAGGTGTTTTAATGCACACAATTGCAGACAAAAAAATACTTATGTTAAAACCGTGCGAAATTAAAATTACGCAAAGTTTCAGAGGCGATAAATCAGATACATATTCGCTCTATTCTTTAGCGCAAAGTATAAAATCAATAGGAATTATAACACCTTTGTCTGTTACAAAAGCGGATAACGGCGACTTTGTCTTAATTTCAGGAGAAAGACGGTTACTCGCTGCAAAGGCGGTTGGGCTTCGCCGTGTGCCCTGTATCGTACATAAGGCAAAAAGCGAGCTGTTAGCTCTTTTCACTCTGTGCGAAAATCTGCAACGAGAAAATCTTGACTTTTTCAAAGAGGCAGAATACATAAAACAAATAATTACCAAATACAATCTAAGCCAAACACAAGTTGCCTTGACACTCGGCACAGACAAAAACACTTTGCTTGAAAAATTGAGACTTTTACGTTTGGAAGAAAATTTACGACTTGTGATTAAAGAATGTGATTTATCAGAGGCTCACGCCCGCAGCCTTTTAAGACTGCCGCCTGAAAAAAGAGACAGCGCACTTGAAATAATTATAAAAAACAGTTTAGACCCATTTAAAGCTGATGAATATGTCACGAGTCTTTTAACTGAAAGACAAACGAAAAAACCACCGACTGTAAATGAAAAAACGCCTGTCAGGAAATCTGCCATCGGAGATATAAGACTTTTTGGTAACAGTCTTAACAAGCTTACCAAAACGCTTTGTGACTCGGGAATTGATGCTTATATAAAAAGGACTGAAAACGAAAGATATATTGAATACAAGGTGCGTATAATAAAGGAAGAAATGCCAAAAATATCAGCAGAACAATTAAAAATTTGCTGAGCAAAATACTTGTTTCAAAATCTGAATCGGGTTTAAATGCTTTTGCTAAAAGGACAGATTTTTTGAAGACGGGAAATAAACATTTAAAGATTGCTTTTTTCGGCATCCTGATAGGTTTTATAAATTCTCTTTTGGGTGCAGGCGGCGGTATGATAGCAGTACCGCTACTCAATAATTTGGGACTTCACGATAAATCATCACACGCCTCTGCAGTAGCGGTTATATTGCCTTTGACTATTATTAGCGCCGTGATTTATCTCGTAAAGGATTATGTAAACCTGATTGACACGATATGGTTTTTACCGACAGGAATTTTAGGGGCTTTAATCGGAAGCCTGTTGCTTAAAAAAATCTCCCCCACAGTGCTTAAAAAAATATTTGCAGCATTTATGCTTTATGCAGGCGTTCGCCTGCTGCTTAAATGAACATCACCGCCCTTTTAGCAGGGCTTTTATCTGGAATTGCAGGTGCTATGGGGTTGGGCGGCGGCACCTTTCTTATAGTCTATCTCACACTTTTTGCAGACACCCCGCAATTAAAAAGTCAAGGAATAAACCTAATCTTTTTTATTCCCTGTGCCATACTTTCAATAATCGCTTACTCAAAAGCAAAGCTTATTGATTGGAAAATGATTTTAAGGATTTCTCTTTTTGGCATTTTAGGTTGTGTATTAGGACTTATTACAACTAATTTTATTAAAGGTGAAATTATCGGCAAAATATTTGGGATTTTACTGATTTTACTCTCTTTAAAAGAATTTTTCATAAGAAAACCGAAAAATGTTGCAGAAAATAAAAAATAATGTTATACTAAAAACGAATAAATGTTCGTTGGAGGTAACAACTTATGTCAAAAGCCCCTCTTAATGATAAGCAAACTGCAGTTTACAACTTTTTAGTTCAAAAAATTTCGGATGGTTTTCCCCCTTCTGTCAGAGAAATCTGCACAGCTACGGGAATAAAATCCACCTCTACCGTTCACGCAATTTTAAATGTGCTTGAAGATGAGGGTTATATTTTAAGAGACCCTAAAAACTCACGTTCAATAAAGATTGATATGGGCGCTCCCTCCTCAATGGTACCACTTGTCGGCAGAATTACCGCAGGAAAGCCAATTTTGGCGGTTGAGGAAATTGAGGATTACATCCCCTTCCCTTCAAAAACCTCTGATGGTCTTTTTGCCTTAAAGGTAGTGGGACTGAGTATGAAGGATGTTGGAATTTTAGATGGCGATATTATTGTTGCCGACAAAACAAAGCCCTGCAAAAACGGTGATATTGTAGTGGGTATGGACGGTGATGAGGCCACCGTAAAGCGCCTGCTTATCAAAAACGGTGAAATTATTTTTATGCCCGAAAACCCTGATTTTTCGCCCATTTATCCCGAAAATCCATCGGTACTCGGCAAGGTAATCGGCAGCTACAGAAAGTATTAAAAGGAATATTCGCAATGAAAAAGGTTGAAATATTTACAGATGGCGCTTGCTCGGGAAATCCGGGACCTGGCGGTTGGGGTGTGATACTTCGCTATGAAGGTCGAGAAAAAGAGCTTTCGGGCGGCGAAAAGGAAACCACCAACAACCGTATGGAGCTTACCGCCGCAATTATGGGACTAAAGGCATTAAAAGAACCCTGTAAAGTCCGACTTGTCACCGACTCTAAATATGTAGCCGATGGCATTACAAAGGGTTGGGCGGTGTCTTGGAAGGCGAATAATTGGCGAAAGGCCGACAAAAAGCCGGCTTTAAACCCTGATTTGTGGGAGGAGCTTTTAAAGCTTATCGAAATACACGATGTAACTATTGATTGGGTTAAAGGTCACGCAGGACACGAGGAAAATGAACGTTGCGATAAATTGGCAGTTGCCTTTTACAGTTCTTTAAAATGAAGGAATTTTATCTATGCAAAGCAAAACAAAAACAAAAATCAATTACATAATTGTGGCCTCTCTCATTGCGGCACTTTATGCCGGACTTACCTACCTGTCAAACGCATTTGGTTTGGCTTATGGCCCTATACAGCTTCGCATTTCGGAGGTTTTAACAATTCTTCCCGTTTTTACACCTGCAGCAATTCCGGGGCTTACTGTCGGCTGCTTTATTGCTAATATCGGCTCATTTAATGTCGCTGATATGATTTTCGGTACTGTTGCAACCTTGTGTGCCGCATTACTGACATATCTTTTTAAAAACATAAAATTAAAGGATATACCCTTTCTCGCCTTTTTCCCGCCCGTGATTGTAAATGCATTGGTAATCGGCCTTGAAATTGAGATATTCTTTTTAACCCCCGATGTGTTTAGCTTTTGGGGATTTGTGATAGCAGGACTTGAGGTAGGACTCGGTCAGCTTATTGTCTGCTATGCATTTGGTATTCCCTTCTACATAGTTTGCAAGAAAAACAGAATTTTTGAAAGAAGCTTTATGATAAGATAATAAAAATTATAGTTGACTATTTTAATCACTAAATGTTATACTGTGCATATATAAATTATGGAGGTTTTAAAATGTCAAGATACGAAGAAGCGAAAAAACGCTATGCCGAGTTTGACGTAGATACTGAAAAAGCAATTAAAATATTAAAGGATTTACCTGTAAGTCTTCATTGCTGGCAAGGCGATGATGTTATCGGTTTTGACCACGATGGTCCCTTAACCGGTGGTATTCAAACTACAGGTAACTATCCCGGAAAGGCTACTACTCCCGAACAGTTAATTGAAGATATGGAAAAGGTTATTTCCCTTTGTCCCGGTAAGAAAAAGCTCAATGTTCACGCTTGTTATGCGATATTTGAGGATGGCTTTGTAGATAGAGATAAAATCGAACCCAAGCACTTCAAAAAGTGGGTGGATTTTGCAAAAAAATATAATATGGGTATTGACTTCAACCCCACATTTTTCTCACATCCTATGTGTAAAAACGGCTTGACTCTTTCAAGTCCCGATAAAGAGGTCAGAGATTTCTGGATTGAGCACGGTAAAGCTTGTATCAGAATTTCCGAATACTTTGCAACCGAAACAGGTATCCCTTGCGTTATGAATATTTGGACCGGTGACGGCTTCAAGGATATTCCCGCTGACAGAATGGGTCCCCGTGTAAGATATAAGGAATCTATTGAAGCTATTCTTTCAGAGCCCTTTGATAAAGCAAAGGTAAAGCCTTGTGTTGAGTCAAAGGTATTTGGTATCGGTGTTGAGGCTTATACTGTAGGCAGTGCGGAATTTTCTCTCACATTTGCCGCAACTCACGATGGTTGCTTACCGCTTATGGATAACGGTCACTACCATCCGACAGAGGTTGTATCAGACAAGATTCCCGCTTTACTTACTTTCTTTGATGAGATTGCTCTACATATCACCCGTCCTATCCGTTGGGACTCTGACCACGTAGTAATCTTTGACGATGAGACAAAAGAAATGGCAAAGGAAATTGTGAGAAACAATGCAACTGACAGAGTATATATGGCGCTTGACTATTTCGATGCAAGCATCAACCGTATCTCTGCTTGGACAGTAGGCTTCAGAAGCTGGCAAAAAGCACTTCTCAATGCACTTCTCACTCCTAACGAAATGCTCAAGGATTTACAGGACACAAACCAACTCACAAAGCTTATGGTGCTTTCGGAAGAAATCAAAACACTTCCCTTTGGCGATGTTTGGGCTGAATATTGCAAGCGTGAAAACGTAATTGCAGATGAAAGCTGGTTCAGCGAAATCGAAAAGTATGAAAAAGAAGTTCTTTTAAAGAGATAAATATTATTAAAAAAGCCACTCTGATGAGTGGCTTTTTTTGCATAAAAAAATTCCCGAATTTTTTCGGGAATTTTTGATTTTAAAATTATTCAGCAGCTTCTTCAGTTGCAGCTTCAGCAACTTCTTCAACAGGAGCTTCTACTGTTTCTTCAGCAACAGGAGCATTTTCTTCTGTTGCTTCGTAAACTGTCTCATCTTCTGCTTCTACAGTTGCTTCCTCTTCAACCACTTCGGGTTCAAGCAAAGCACGGATTGAAAGGCTTACTCTCTTCTTTTCATCATCAATAGCAGTAATCTTTGCTTCAACTTCTTGACCTACAGTCAACTCATCTTGAGGCTTTGCAACATGCTTATTAGCGATTTGAGAAATATGGATAAGACCATCAACACCGGGGAGAATACGAGCGAATGCGCCATAAGTAGTCATACTAACGATAGTAACCTTTGCCACATCATCAACCTTGTATGTGTTATTGAAAATAACCCAAGGATTTTCCTCTTCCTTTTTGTAGCCTAAAGAAATCTTTCTCTTTTCAGCATCAAGAGCCTTAACATAAACCTCAACTGTGTCGCCAACCATAACAACCTCAGAAGGATTCTTAATACGGCTCCAGGAAAGCTCGGAAATGTGAATCATACCGTCAACACCGCCGATGTCAACAAATGCACCGTAGCCTGTTAAAGACTTAACTGTACCTGTGAAACGGTCGCCAACTGCGATATTTTCCCAAACCTTAGCTTCTTTAGCCTTCTTTTCTTCGATAAGTACACTGCGGATAGAGCCAACTGCACGTCTGCCTCTGCCGATTTCAATGATGCGGAAGGAAACTTCCTTACCCTTTAAATCTTCGAGAGAATCGTTACGTGAAAGTGTAGCTTGAGAAGCGGGGATAAATACTCTTACATTGTTGGTGTAAACTACAACGCCGCCCTTGATGATTTCCTTAACAAAACCGTTAAGAATTTCACCTGAATCCTTGGCAGCAACTATATTATCCCAACCGGCAATAGCATCATAACGACGCTTTGAAAGCATTGCGGTTCCTTCCTGGTCACTGATTTTCATGATGATAAGGTTCATCTTATCGTCAACTTTAACTTCTTCCATCATATTTGCATCAGGATTAGAAGAATATTCAGCAGCAGAAACATATCCTGTAACTCCTCTGCCAATGTCCACTGTGATTTCAGTGGGGTTAACAGCAATAACTGTGCCTTCAACTTTTTGGTCGCCTGTTAAACTGCTAAGTGAAGCCTCGAATGCCTCCTCATCGGTCATTTCTTCGAAGCTTTTTTGAACAGATTCTTTTACCTCCATCTGTTCTTCAACCGGTTGTAAATTTTCTGACATGGTTTTGATAACCTCCTTTATTATACCGGCAGGTGTAGAAGCACCCGCCACAACCCCTATAAAACCGCAACTTGTAAAATCAAGGGTCGATAATTCCGCCGCTGTTTCTATCAAATAGGTTTTAGGACAATTTTTAAGACAGACATCAAACAGCTTTTTAGTGTTTGAACTGTGTTTTCCCCCAATAACGACAACCGCATCGCTTTTTTGGGATAAACAATCCGCCTCCTTCTGTCTATTAGAGGTAGCATTACATATTGTATCAAAAATTTCGGCATTTGTACACACTTTTTTTATATTTTTTTGCATTTTTGCCCAAATTTTCGAATTAAAAGTGGTTTGAGAGACAAAAATTATCTTTTTTTCACAAAAATCCGCTTTATTTTGAAGCAGAAGGTCAAGCTCTTCATTGTCAGCTACGACATAACACTCGCCAAAACAATGACCTACAATTCCGATAACCTCTTGGTGAGAAGCATCGCCCGCAATAATTGTAATGTAGCCCTCACGACTTTTTTGACTTACAATTTTATGAATTTTTGCGACAAAAGGACAGGTGGCATCGCAAATTTTAATATCTAATTTCTCTGCCCTTTCCAAAACTGCCATTTCGACACCGTGTGAACGGATAACAAGAGTTTCTCCCGCCCTTACTTTATCGGGCGTTTCTACAATTCTAACACCTCGACCCTCGAGCTCTGCGACCAATTGGGGATTGTGAATAATGGGACCCAAAGTGGCAACCTTTTCGCCCTTTTCGAGTAGCTCATAAACCAAACCTACCGCTCTGTCAACACCGAAACAAAATCCGGCAGTACGTGCTAGTTCAATTTTCATTTTAATCTTTAATTCCCTTTTCAATAATATCCAAAAGCAATTCGAGCGACTGTTGGAACTCAAAGCCTGTAGTATCTGCAAGGACAGCATCCTCCGCCTGCTTTAAAGGGGCAATATCACGGTGCATATCATTGTAATCACGCTGCAGCATATCCTTGTAAACCGACTCGAAATCAGCTTCCATACCTTTTGCTATCATTTCATCATAACGGCGGCGTGCTCTGTCCTCAGCCGAAGCGGTGAGATAAATTTTAACTGTGGCATTTGGCAGAACCACAGTACCAATATCTCTGCCGTCCATAACAACATTATTGTTTCGTGCCAATTCTCTTTGTTTTTCGAGCAAATACTGTCTCACCTCAGGCTTTGCCGAGACAGCCGATGCCATCATAGAAGCCTCAGCGGTTCTGATTTTGTCGGATACATCCCGGTCATCCAAAAAGACACGTTGCTCACCATCAACAAAACGAATATCCGCTTTTGTTTTTGACAACACATCAGCTATGTCGCACTCAAGCTCTCTGTCAAAGCCAAGTAAAGAAAATTTGAAACCAACCGCTCTGTAAAGGGCGCCCGTATCAACATAAATAAATCCGAGTTTTTTGGCAACAGTACGAGATAATGTACTTTTTCCGGCGCCTGCCGGTCCATCAATTGCAATAGAAATCATATTTTTCTCTCCTATATATTCATACCTGCAAGATAGCCTGTTGAAAAAGCAATTTGCAGATTAAATCCGCCTGTAAAGGCATCTACATCAATCACTTCGCCCGCAAAAAAGAGTCCTTTTAAAATTTTCGACTCCATTGTAGCAGGATTTATATTTTTAACACTAACTCCGCCCGAGGTAATAATCGCTTCCTCAATAGGTCTGGTACCTGTTATATGAAGCGGTAACGCCTTCAAAAGCTCGGCTAATTGTCGCCTTTTATCACGACTAATTTGATTTACCTTTGTGTTAGCATCAATATTTGAAAGTCTGACTATCACCGAAATCATACTTTTCGGCAACAGCTTGTCCAGACTGTTTTGAAAATCCTTGTTCTTTGCATTCTCAAAATCCCGCAAAATTCTGTTGTCAAGCTGTTCTATACTAAGCGCCGGTTTTAAGTCGATATATGCTGTGTATTCCTTTTTATAGAGGTGTCTTATATACGCCGAAGCTGACAATACAAGCGGTCCCGAAATTCCAAAATGGGTAAATAGCATTTCGCCCATTTCCCTGAATATTGGTTTTTTCTTACCTTCTTCGAACACCGAAAGAGTTACATTTTTAAGGGAAAGTCCCGAAAGTGTACTGCAAAAGCCCTCGTGACAAACAAGCGGAATTAAGGAAGGCAAAAGCTCGGTTACAGTATGACCTGTTTTTTCGGCAAAGCGATAGCCATCACCCGTAGAGCCTGTAAGCGGATAGGAAGCACCGCCTGTCGCAATAAGTATGCTGTCAGTCGAAAAATCCTCACCATTTTCGAGTAAAACACCCGTTACTGTGTCGCCTTCGAAAAGTATTTCCTTTACAGCCTCATTTACTATTTTTATATTTTTTGCCTTTGCGGTTTTAAAAAGTGCATCGACTATATCGACAGCCTTATCCGACACGGGAAAAACCCGATTTCCACGCTCTGTTTTAAGTCGGACACCTGCTTTTTCGAAAAAGTCCATCAAATCCGAAGGCGAAAAGGCATTAAAAGCTGAATACAAAAATCTCGGGTTTTTAGGGATATTAGAAAGAAGTGTGTCTATGTCGCAATTATTTGTAAGATTACATCTGCCTTTTCCGGTAATCATTAACTTTCTGCCGATTTTTTCGTTTTTTTCGAAAACTGTTATTTGAGCATTGATATTGTTATCGGCTGCAGTAATTGCCGCCATCATACCGGCAGGACCTGCTCCTATAATCGCAATTTTTTTCATCACACTTCACCTTGCTTTCACTAATAAGTAATTTTACTACTTTTTGCCCGAAAAGTAAAGTGAAAGCAGAAGTTTTTTACTCGGTTTTTAGACTTTTTATCTCAACACCTTTATAGTAATGACTTAAAATTTCTTTGTAGGTCTTTCCGTTTTGCGCCATATAGTTAGCTCCGTTTTGACTCATTCCAACTCCGTGCCCGTAACCAATAACTGTGAAAAACATTTTTTCATCCTTTATTTTAACAGTAAAATTAGAAGAGCGAAGGTCAAGCTTTTCCCGTATTTGAGCTCCCGTAAAGCTTTTTGCAAAAAGCTTTATAGTCTTTACAGAGCCCACTTCCGTATTTTCAAGCTTTCCTATTATTTCGCTGTTTTTTCCGCTAAAGTCCGTAATCGACAACTTTTCCTTTACTTCACTTATTGTGAAAGTCACACTTGATTTGTAGTTATCGCTTTCTTTATCCCAACTGCTGTCAACCGATTGTAAATATGCCACCTTGCTTCCCCAAATATCCTCTGCATTTTCGGTTTTCCCAGATGATACTGCGTGATAAACTGCTGTAATGGGTTTGTCGTTATAAGTGATAATTTCCCCGATAACACTTTTTACTGCATTGTCAATCTTGGCTTCGTACATATCGGCAGAATTGCCCCATTTTTCACGTGCTTTTTCCCTCGAAATATATGCCTGGTCGATTGTAAAATCAGTAGTTATGTCATAATCCTTATCCTTGTTTGCTAAACTTTTAGTATAGGCAAAGGTATAAGCCGCTACCGCTTGAGCCTTGAGTGCTTCGGGAGCGTAAAGTGCCGGCATTTCGGCTGCCACAACCCCGAAAATATAATCGCTTTGAGACATAGTTATTATTTTTTGAGTGCTTGTATCCAAAACCTTAAACTCACCTTTAAACTCGGTTTTTTCAGCTGTAACTTTTTGGGACACCTGTGAAATCTCCTGCTTTACAACAATTTCCTTTCCAATAACACCAAGCGGTAAAATCAGCATAATTAACGACATAAAAAAAGAAATAATCACCGTTTTTTTCATTTTCTTTGCTCCTTTTTCGTTTCTTTGTGTTGACTTTTAATTTAAAGCAATATAAAATTAGTATAATATATGATTTTAATTCTTTTTTTATGTATTGGAGCGTAAAATTATGCAATATAAAAAGCTACTGTTGTTTTTTTCGGTTTCACTTCCGTTTGCAATATTGTTGAGATTTTTTACCCTCAAATTTATAATTGACTCTTCGAACGGATTTTTCACAACCGACAATCAGGTTCTCGGGTTAGTTGCTACTATTATCTTATTTGTTATAGCCCTTCTGATTTGTATATTTTCTTTCACAACACATCGCCAACCACCTCACCCGCCGAAAGCTAATTATTACTTATCGGCTTTGTCGTTTGTATTATCCGGTGTTGTTTTTTATGATACCTTTTTTGTCAAAACAGTCAGCGAAGTATCCCCTATCTTAAATATTTTAAGACTGATTTTCGCAATTTGTGCGATTATTTTCTGGCTTTTGTATGCGGCAAAAAGCTTTGTTTCAATAAAAATACCTTCGTTCTGCTATTTGTTTCCGTGTTTTTATATGATTTTAAAAACAATAGTCGAATTTACACGTATTTCTACCATTGCTCTGATTACCGATAATCTTTTGTTGATTTCTGCTTTGTGCTCAATTACAATATTCTTTTTGCAATTTGCAAAGCTTTATAACAGGGTTGATACCGAAAAGAATTTCAGAAAAACTTTGGCTTCCGGCTTGGTTTCGGTCTTCTTCTGCATTATGCAATCTGTTGCGTTTTTTATCTACAACATTCTTTCAAATTTCGAAAATATTCATACATCGGTTTCAGCTAACATAACCCTTTTGATATTCGGACTATTTATAATGACTTTTATTCTCTCGCATTTTTCCCAAAAAAATTCCTGCGAGAACTAAAAAATCACAATTTTGTGTTCTTATTTCTTGACATATCCCATATATAGTGGTAAAATTGTAATGATAAATTAAGAAATGTAATTATTATATTGATAATTGCTATCTTTTGCTGTTTTGGTGGCGAAAAAACAGCGAAATGTATTGATTATATCCGGGAGAAACGCACGGCTCCCGTTTGTATAACAAATTGAATTAAATGTTATACGCTCCTTACTTGAAGGATTGTTCCGTGCTTTATCATATTTTGGAGGTGCTGTAATGCCTTATATTATTGGCGGTGCAGTTGCCGTTTTGACTGCTGTTATCGGTTTTATTTCCGGTTCGGTATATCGTCGTAAATCTGCAGAGGCTACTATTGGCTCTGCTGAAGATGAAGCAAGACGAATTTTAAACGATGCAATGAAAACCGCAGAATCAAAGAAAAAAGAAGCTTTACTTGAAGCTAAAGATGAAATTCACACATTAAGACAAGAAACCGAAAAAGACCTCAGAGAGCGCAGAAGCGAGGTTCAGCGACAAGAGCATAGAATCCAACAAAAAGAGGAATCTCTTGACCGCAAAATCGACAATCTCGAGGCAAAAGAAGAAAAATTAGCTCAAAAAGCTAAAGACATTGATGCTCGCATTGAAGAATGTGACCGCTTAAAGCAGAGTCAGCTTGATCTGCTTGAAAAAATTTCCGGCTTTACCAAAGAACAAGCCAAAATGCACTTACTCGAAATGCTCGACAATGAATTAGAGCACGAAAAAGCTTTAAGAATCGTTGAATTTGAGCAACACACAAAGGATGAAGCAGACAAAATCGCCAAAAACCTGGTTTGCACCGCTATTCAGCGTTGTGCCGCAGACCACTCTGCTGACTTCACTCTTACCACCGTTACTCTCCCCAACGATGAAATGAAGGGTAGAATTATCGGTCGTGAGGGTAGAAATATCCGCTCACTCGAGGCTGCGACAGGTGTTGACCTTATTATTGATGACACACCCGAAGCTATCACCGTATCGAGCTTTGACCCAATCAGACGTGAAATTGCAAGAATTGCCCTTGAAAAACTACTCGCAGATGGAAGAATTCATCCCGTTAAAATTGAAGAGGCTGTTGCCAAGGCTACTTCTGAGGTTGAAGCAGTTATCAAACAAGAGGGCGAACGTGCAATGCTCGAAACAGGTGTTCACGGCCTCCATAATGAGCTTGTTCGCTTACTCGGTAGGCTCCGTTACCGTACAAGCTACGGTCAAAGCGTATTAAACCACTCTATTGAAGTGAGTCACCTTTGCGGCCTTTTGGCTGCCGAAATGGGTGTTGATGTAACTCTTGCAAAACGTGCCGGCCTTTTACACGATATAGGTAAAGCGCTTACCCACGAGCAAGAAGGCTCCCACGTTATGCTTGGTGTTGACGTTGCCAAGAAAAATCGTGAGAACGATATTATTCTTAATGCTATACACGCACACCACGGTGATGTGGCTCCAAAATCTGAAATTGCCTTTATCGTTCAAGCCGCAGATGCCATTTCTGCTGCACGCCCGGGCGCTCGCAGAGAGAATATCGAAAACTACTTAAAGCGCCTTGAAAAGTTAGAGGAAATCGCCAATTCCTTCAGCGGAGTAGAAGCTTCATACGCTTTACAAGCGGGTAGAGAAATTCGTATTATGGTTAAACCTGAGGCTGTTACAGATGACCAGATTGTACTTATGTCTCACGATATTGCAAAGCGTATCGAGGATGAATTACAATATCCCGGTCAAATCAAGGTAAATGTCATTCGTGAAAGTCGTGCTGTTGACTTCGCAAAATAAAATTAAAAGGTGAAGATGGTTATGAACGAGAAAATAAACCGTGTTATAACTGCACTTCGCAAAAACAATATGGAGGGTATTTACGTACCCTCCATTTCTTCTATTGCGAAAACAGTTGAAGATATGCTTTTTGAAGGCTGTATTATTACAGCAGGTGGTTCGGTATCTCTCAATGAAAGCGGGGTTTGGAAGCTTATAAACAAGGACTGCTACAATTTTCTTGACCGAAACCGACCCGGTATTACTGATGAAGAAAAGCAAGAAGTGTTCAGGAAAAGTATTGGAGCAGATTTTTTCTTTTGCTCTGCAAATGCTATAACCGAAAACGGCGAGCTTATCAATGTTGATGGTTTTGCAAATCGTATCAGTGCCCTTTCCTTTGGACCTAAAAAGGTGATTGTAATTGCCGGTGTCAACAAAATTGTAAAGGATATAAAAGATGGCTTTTTGAGGGTTAAAAAGGTTGCCGCTCCCAAAAACTGTGTAAGACTCGGCATTGACTCCCCTTGCTCCAAGCTCGGTTATTGTGTATCGCTGCTCAAGACCGAAAATCCCGCAATTACAGATGGTTGTGATTTTGAACGCAGAATTTGCCGCCACTATCAAATCACATCAAAACAAACAAAAGGTAACCGAATAACCGTGATTTTATGCGGCGAGAATTTGGGATACTAAATCTTTATGGCAAACTTTTTCGAGGTTTGCCATTTTATTTTGCAGTTTTGTATTGTAAAAAAACATATAAAGTGTTACAATACTATTAAATATTATTAAACTGTATGAGGTTTGTGGCTATGAAAATTATTGTTGTTGGTTGCGGTAAAATAGGAGTTACCTTGATTTCAAGCCTTGTTAGTGAAGGACACGATGTAACTGCCATTGACAGCAATCCTGATGTTATTTCTCAAATTACAGATTTATACGATGTTATGGGCGTTTGCGGAAACGGTGTTGACTGCGAGGTTTTGGAAAGCGCAGACGCTTCTGATACCGAGCTTTTGGTTGCTACTACCAATTCTGATGAATTTAATATGCTCACATGCTTTTTAGCAAAAAAGCTTGGGACACATCATACTATCGCACGCATTAGAAACCCTCAATATAACGACCAAAGTCTCGGATTTATGAAAGAAAAGCTTGAGCTTTCTATGGCTATAAACCCTGAATATTTGGCCGCTAAGGAGCTGTATCTTTTATTACGCCTTCCGTCTGCTGCAAAAATAGAAACCTTTTCTGCAAAAAACTTTGAAATGATAGAATTAAAGTTAAAGCCCGCCTCTATGCTCAATGGATTATCACTTTCTGCTCTTCGCTCGAAATTCACTGCTCAATTTCTTATTTGTGCAGTTGAACGTGAAAACGAAGCATATATTCCCGATGGTAATTTCATACTCAAAAGCGGCGATAAAATTGCACTTGCAGCCAACCATAGCGAACTTTCAAGACTTTTGAAAGAAATGGGGATTTTGCATAAAAAAGCACGTAATATTATGCTATTGGGAGGCAGTCGTACATCTTACTATCTCGCAAAAATGCTTACTGCAGCCGGCAACAAAGTAACGATTATTGAAAGAGACCGCAGTATTTGTGAAGACCTTTGCGACAAGCTTCCAAAAGCCACAATTATAAACGGAGATGCTGCAAATCAAGAACTATTGCTTGAAGAAGGCTTGCACTCTCTTGACGCTTTTGTGACCCTTACAGGTATTGATGAAGAAAACATCCTTCTCTCTTCCTTTGCCGCAACAAAGGGTGTGCCCAAAGTAATCACAAAAATTAACCGTGATGAGCTGATACCTTTGGCTGAGCGTTGGGGACTTGACTCATTTGTGTCACCTAAAAGAGCTATTTCAGATTTGGTAATCCGTTATGCTCGTGCGCTTGAAAACTCACAAGGCAGCAGTGTTGAATCACTCTATAAGATGATGGATGAAAAGGTTGAAGTTTTAGAGTTTATTGTAAAGCCCAATTTCCCACAACTTAATATCTCCTTCAAAGACCTTAAGACTAAAAAAGACACTCTTATCGCTGCTATTATGCGTAACCGAAAGATTATAATTCCTTCGGGTTCCGATTGTCTGATGTCCGGTGACAAGGTTATTGTTATTGCCACAAATCAAAGAATAAATAATCTTTCTGATATTTTGAGATAGTGAGAGAAATATGAATAAAAAAACTGTTTTTAATATACTCGGCCGAATCATTTTAGTAGAAGCTGCTCTTTTAATACTTCCAACTGTATGCGCTGTTATTTACAAGGAAAAACAAGCACTCATTTCCTTTTTAATCACCATCGCAGTTGCAATCGCAGTAGGTACTCTGCTTACAATATTTACCAAAACCAAAGACCTTTCTCTTTACGCAAAGGAAGGGTTTGTAATTGTGGCACTTGGTTGGATTTCTCTTTCTGCGGTCGGAGCGCTTCCCTTTTTTATAAGTCGTGAAATTCCACGCTTTATTGACGCTTTCTTTGAAACAGTCAGTGGTTTTACGACAACCGGTGCATCAATACTTACAACATATAATTTAAGTCGCAGCATGTTTTTATGGCGAAGCTTTACTCACTTTATAGGTGGTATGGGAATACTCGTGCTTGTTATGGCGATTATACCTACACATACAGGTCGCTCTATGCACATGATGCGTGCTGAAATGCCGGGACCTATAATCGGAAAATTAGTGCCCAAAATCAAATCAACCGCAAAAATTCTTTACACTATTTATATAGCCCTTACCTTTTTGCTTGTTATATTACTTTATCTCGGCAAAATGCCACTGTTTGAAAGCCTTGTATATGCTTTTGGCACTGCAGGCACAGGCGGCTTTGCGATAACAACAGAGGGTATTGGCGGATTTTCACCTTATATTCAATGGGTGATAACCATATTTATGCTTATTTTCGGCATAAACTTTAATCTATACTATCTATTGCTGACAAAAAAATTCATTTCCGTTTTCAAAAGCGGAGAGCTTTGGACCTACATCAGCATAGTTCTTGTCTCAACCGGCTTAATCGCTTATAATGTACACTCTTATTACAATTCATTTGAGGAGCTTTTGAGAACATCAGCATTTCAGGTTTCATCAATTGTTACAACAACGGGCTACGCTACCGCTGACTTTAACCTTTGGCCTACCTTGTCTAAAACAATACTTCTGTTGCTTATGATATCGGGCTCTTGTGCCGGCTCAACCGCAGGCGGATTTAAAATTTCAAGAGTTATTATTATGTTTAAAACAATAAAGGCACATCTCAAGCATTTGCTTCACTCACGCTCTATCGAAACAATACGTTTTGAGGGAAAATCGGTTGATAAAACAACCTCCATCGGCGTGCTTTATTACTTTGCAATCTATATGATTTGCATCTTTGTTGTATTCTTTATCGTTTCATTTGATGTCTTTGATTTTGAAACAAATATGTCGGCTACAATTTCTTGCTTCAACAACATAGGTCCTGCCTTGGGCGATGCCGGACCTGCATCAAATTATGCCGCTTTTTCAGACCTTTCAAAGCTGACTTTATCGGGAGCAATGCTCCTCGGCAGGCTTGAAATTTTCCCAATTTTACTCTTGTTTTCTCCTACAGTTTGGGTCAAGCAAAGGAAAAATCTATGCAAAAAATAATTTCTCTGCTTCTGATAATATCGCTTTTCCTCCTGTTTTTCTGTGGTTGCTCATCAGCCGATTTTTCTGCCGATGATATCTTAAAGGATGACTCCTCCCCGATAGTCAAAGCGCACGGAATTGATGTGTCAAAATGGCAGGGCAAAATCAACTGGGAAAAGGTCAAAAACGATGGTGTCGATTTTGCTATGATTCGTATTGGCTATCGTGGTGAAGATGGCAAGCTTTATAAGGATGACTATGCCGATTACAATATACAAAAAGCGCTTGAGCAGGATCTTCTTATCGGTGCTTACTTCTTTTCAACCGCCACTTCGACCAAAGAAGCCGAGGAGGAAGCCATATTTTGCGCCGAAAATATTAAATATTATCCGATTTCCTTCCCCGTGGCATATAATTGCGAAGGGTATGACAAGCAAAGCAGTCGTATGTTCAATCTTACCACTACCGCTCGTACCGAAAACGCCATAGCTTTTTTAAATAAAATAAAAGCCTACGGATACGACCCGATGATGTACTCTTCGGTTAAGGAATACCTTCTTTATTGGAATACATCACTTTTGGAAAAGGATTTCAAAATTTGGGTTGCACGTTATTCGGCACCTGCCTACCCCGAGGTAAGTACCCCTGCATATAGCGGAAAATATGATATGTGGCAATATTCAAATACAGGCACTGTTGATGGTATAAAGGGCGATACCGATATGATAGTTTCATACTTTTTACCAAAA
>JAZNWW010000071.1:0-54594 GCA_045593535.1 Acutalibacteraceae bacterium | reverse complement strand
CCTAAGGATGAGTGGATTATTGTTGAAGGTACTCACGAGCCAATCATTAGCCAAGAGACCTTTGACAATGCACAGGCACTATTTAACAAGAGTATTCGCAAGAGCCCCAAAAAGAAAAACGTTGATTTATTTTCTGGGCTTGTGCGGTGCGCAGACTGCAAGCGTGTGATGAATAAAAAGACCAATAAGCATCCGTATGCCACTTATCATTATTACCGTTGTGTTACGGCACGAAAGATGAAAAAATCAGCCTGCACAAACCACACCATACGTATTGACAAGTTAGAAGAGGCGGTTTTTTTATCCATTCAAAATATGATTAACACTGCGGTTACGATGAGTGATATGTTAGATCTGATTAATAATAATGCTAAACGAAAAAGTGAATCAACTCATCTTCAAAAGGCACTCAAAACGCAAGTATCTGAACGGGAAAAATTGGTGACGATGCTTACTGACCTTTATCCTGACTGGAAAAGCGGTGTTATTACAGTGGATGAGTATCAGATGTTAAAGGAACGGCTTAACGAAAAGCTGAGGATTGCTGACGAAAAAATCGCCTCACTTAGCAAATCTGCTGAGCAGTTCCAAGACGGTATTACCGAAGAGAACGAGTTTGTGGCACGTTTCAAAAAGTACGGTAATATCGAAAATCTGACAAGACCTTTGCTTACCGAACTTGTGCAAGAAATTTTCGTACACGAAGGCGGAGATATCGAGGTTGTATTCAAGTTCCAGGATGCTTATGCACAGGCAGTTGAATATATAGAACTCAACAAGCAACTTATCGAACCCGAAAAGCCAACCAAAAAGAAAAAATCGGCGTAATGATAAAGCGTGTGACAGTTTACTGCCACACGCTTTTGTCTGTACTGAAAGCGAATATACCTAATGTATGTTATCATATATGATAACACGTTCTGCTTTTCGCAGACTGCTGTATTCTAATGTTCTTGACTCAGTTTCGGTAGATCGTTATAATATTTATGGATATTGTTATAGGCGGTGAATGTAGTATAAATGGATAATGATAAAATAAAAGAAGAGCGAGAACACTCATATGAATATGGATTGCCGTCATATCTTCAGCACGATTTAGATGCCTATAAGAAAGGTCTTGAAGAGAAATCGTCTTTATTGGATTGCTTGTGGGGAGAATTGTACGGCAGTATTAATATTGCAGAAATTAATGATGGGAGTATAACGCCTGAACATGCAGATTATCTGCGAAAGAAATTTTTGTGGGGTGTTAAAGGTATTTAAAAAATGTGTAATAATGAATAACTAACATATATAACCGAACAGATAGCCACACTTGCTAAATCTTTATTTGGAGATAAATTAGATTCAACTGTTCTTTATGGTTCATATGCCCGAGGAGAGCAAACCGAAGAATCAGATATTGATATTATGGTTTTAGCAAAGGTGCCTCGTGAACAAATATCAGGTTTTAAAAAGCCTTTTATATCATTGACTTCTGAACTTGGTCTTCAGTATGATGTCGTAGTAACCGTAACTTTATGCGATTGCGAAACATTTTATAAGTATATGAATGATAATCCTTTCTATACTAATGTTAATAAGGATGGAATTAAGTTCAACTGATTAAAACTTGACAATCGTAAATAATATGATATAATATAAGTGAAATAAGGCAAACCGATAGACGGTTAGCCTGAAGTTTTGCGAATAACCGCTTGTTTTTTCAGGACAGGGCGGTTATTTTTTTATGCTAGTAATGTAGCCAGTGGCAACAATAAGTACTAAAACAACAAGGAAATAATACTCCATAGCATCACCCCCTTAAATACAAGAGGGCCAATGCCCTCTGTAATTCAAAGGGCTAACCGCCTACCGTTGTAGGTTCACCTTATTCCAAGAGAAATTATAACATGGTGAAAATCATTTGGCAATGATTATTTATGGTGTAAAACATTGTGGGCTCCCATGGCAGCACCCATAATTTCCCAATTTTAAGGGTCAAAAAAATTTTTTCGAGGAATTTTATGGTGTTCTCTTGACATTTTCCCCTGCTGCAGCAGATACTCTTACTGCTTTTTTTCGTGATACTGCTACCTCGCCTCCTGCCTATGATGCAATATTCACAGGCGATTTAGGAACTATCGGCAGTGAGTGTCTTTACGCTCTTTTAGCGGAAGAAAAAATAGATATAAAGCCTGTTCACATCGACTGTGGAACACTAATTTTTGACTGTAAAAAACAGGATGTTCACGCCGGAGGTTCGGGTTGCGGCTGCAGTGCAAGTGTGCTTGCTACCTATATTTTAAACCGTTTTAAAAGCGGTGAATACAAAAACGTACTCTTTATGTCAACAGGTGCGCTTCTCTCCCCTACCTCATCCTTTCAAGGCGAAAGCATCCCCGGTATCGCACATCTTTTAAATATAAAGACGGACTAAAAAAATCCCACCGCATTGCCCAAGTGTTCGTAAGGACACTTGGGCAGTTTTATTCGCCTTGCGGCGAGTGATATTGCTTTGCAGTGATATTTGAACTAGAGTTCAAGTGATATTGCCTTCGGCAGTTTGGGCGAATAAAATATCACTAAAACCGTAGGTTTTAATATCACGATTGCCGTTCGGCAATCATATCACTCTTTGCATAGCAAAGAATATCACTAAAAAAATTACTACCCGAAAAAGAGTTTTACGTTTCTCTTCTTCGGGTAGTTTTGTCTTATACTGTCACAAGCAGGAAATTTGTGTGTCAAATTTCGTCTTCATTAAAAGTAACTGTCCTTAGCAACCCTACTCATTACGGTGGGATTTTATGCTTTTAGAAATTGAAATATTCCTTTGCATTTTTGTAGCAAACGCCCTCAACTATTTTTTGAAGCGCATCGTAATCCTCGGGATATTCCCCATTTTCAACCCAAGTACCAATCATATTACAGAAAATTCTTCTGAAATATTCGTGGCGGGGATATGACACGAAGGAGCGTGAATCAGTAAGCATACCGACAAATTTACCTAAAATACCGAGGTTTGCAAGAGCAGCCATTTGTGCTTCCATACCATCACGGTTGTCGTTAAACCACCAGCCCGAGCCGAACTGTATCTTTGACTTTGTGGGACCTTCCTGGAAGTTGCCGAGCATTGTACCCAGAACATAATTATCCTTGGGATTAAGGGTATAAAGTATTGTTTTCGGCAAATTGCCTTCTACATTCAAGCTATCCATAAAAGCAGACAACTTTTCTGCAACACAAAGGTCGTTAATACTGTCAAAGCCTGTATCGGCACCTAATTTGTCAAACATTTTTGTATTATTATTACGAAGTGCACCGATATGTATCTGCATTGTCCAGCCAAGGCGAGCATATTCTTTAGCACACTCGGTAATTACTGCGGTTTTAAAGATGTCAATTTCCTCTATAGTTAGTGTTTTGCCATTCGTTTTTTTATCAAAAACTGCTTTAGCATCACCTACTGCAAAGGGCATATAATCGAGTCCGTGGTCAGAAAGCCTACATCCATTTTGGTGGAAAAATTCGATTCTGTCTTTAATCCAAGAAATAAGGTGAGCATAATCCGTGATATTGTTATCCTTAATATATGATTCAAACCAAGGCTTATCAATATTTACCGCTTTATCCGGGCGGAAGGTCGGAAGCACCTTTGTAGAAAAGCCCTCCTCACGAAGTTTCTTATGAAATCTTAAATCATCAGCAGGGTCATCGGTAGTACAGATTACCTCAACGTTTGATTTTTCAATAAGCCTCTTTGCTGAGAAATCAGCCTGTGCTAATTTTTCATTACATATATCCCAAATTCTTTTTGCGCTTTTCTCGGTTAAAGGCTCATCAATGTCAAAATATCTTTTAAGCTCCAAAGCGGTCCAATGATAAATCGGGTTGCCGATAAGGTAAGGCATCAAGGTAGCAAAGCCGAGCCATTTTTCGTAGCGGTCACCACTACCGGTAATCATTTCCTCATCAATGCCAAAGCTCCTCATTTGACGCCATTTATAATGGTCGCCGCCCAAGAACAAATCATAAGCATCCTCAAAACGATAATCATTTGCTATCATTTCAGGCACTAAATGGCAATGATAATCAATAATTGGCAAATCCTTTGCGAAATCGAAATAAAGCTTTTTGCCAATTTTGCTTGCGAACATAAAATTATCATTTATAATACCCATTTTTATCTCCTTCAAAATGTATTTTAAAACTATATTGATTATACGATTTTTAACCTTTAAATGCAACAATAATTTTTGTTGCAAAAGCTTTCAAAAATTATTGACAAAAATATTTTTGGGTTTTATAATAAAATGAGTTAGGCGAAACAATTCTGTTTCGCCGCAAAATCTTTGATTTTGCGACAAATTTTTAGTGAAAATTTGTCCTTTTCTATTGAAATGAATGTCGTGCAAAATTAATTTAAAAATTTAATTTTGCTAAAGCCACTTAAAAAGTGGCTTGTCGAAACGTTTTTAAGCGTTTCGACTAACTACAATCATTATAATTATATAGTTAAAGAATAATGTATAAAATGGATGGAATGCTTATGCAAGAAGAAATTTTTGAACTGATAGCCGAAAAGAAATATTCCAAATTGCGAAGTATTCTCTGCGAAATGAACCCTGCCGATATAGCACAAATACTTGAAGATACAACCTCTGAAGAGCAGCTACCCGTAATCTTTAGAATTTTACCAAAGGAATTGGCAGCAGAAACCTTTGCCTATATGGATGCCGATTTGCAGGAGCATTTAATCACAACCTTTAGTGATGCCGAGCTTAAAGCCGTTTTTGATGAACTTTTTCTTGATGATACAGTTGATATTATTGATGAAATGCCGGCCTCGGTTGCAAAGCGTATTTTAAAGCATACCGATGCCGCAACCAGAAAGCTAATCAACCAAATTTTAGCCTATCCTGATGACACAGCGGGCAGTATTATGACTACCGAGCTTGTTGACCTCAAAAAAAATATGACGGTTGATGAAGCTTTTGACAAAATAAGAAAAATCGGTCTTGATGCAGAAACTATTTACACCTGTTATGTAACCGACCGCAGCCGACACCTTTTAGGCATTGTAACGGTTAAGGATTTACTTCTCAATCCAAAAGACAGTCTTATCGGTGACCTGATGGATGAAAACATCATTTTTGCCAATACCCTTGATGACAAAGAAGAGGTCGCAAACCTTTTCGACAAGTATGACTTTATGGCGCTTCCTATCGTAGATAAGGAAAATCGACTTGTCGGTATTGTAACGGTTGACGATGCGATTGATGTTATGCAAGACGAGGTAACCGAAGACTTTGAAAAAATGGCGGCTATTACCCCTACTGACGATGCTTATTTCAAAACGGGCGTTATGAGTATTTTCAAAGCAAGAATCCCTTGGCTTATGCTTCTAATGCTTTCTGCTACCTTTACCGGTGCCATTATTTCAAGCTTTGAAACTCGACTTACTGCAATACCCGCACTTATCGCCTTTATCCCTATGCTTATGGGCACAGCCGGTAACAGCGGAAGTCAGTCATCGGTCACAATTATTCGTAGCATTTCGCTTGGAGACATTGAATTTAAAGATATTTTCAAGGTTTTATGGAAGGAACTGAGAATTTCAGTTATTTGCGCTGTGACCCTTGCTGTTGTTAACTTTGTTAAAATGTGGCTTGTTGATTACAAGTTACTCAACAGCTTTGACAGCGGTCTCGAAATTATGGAGATTTCGGTTGTTTGTATAGCGCTTATTTTCACAGTAATCATTGCAAAGATTATCGGTTCTGTTCTTCCTATTTTAGCAAAAAAAATCGGACTTGACCCTGCTGTTATGGCAAATCCGATTATCACAACCATTGTAGATGCTGTCTCACTTATAATCTACTTTGGTGTTGCTACTTTCTTTTTAATTTAAGCTTTATGATAAAAAATATGACTGAAGCGTATTGCTTCAGTCATATTTTTATTTTCTGTGATATGTATAATAAACAATAATATCCATTTTTTCGCCAGTTAACGAGTTGACACCCGAAACGGTAATTCCGTCTCCACTTAGCAAGGTGAAATATGTAGCTTCCTCAGCCATACACCGAAAAACATCACGCTCGGCGCACATAATCCTGATTTCACCATCAATTACCACAATTCTGCCCTGTTTTCCGAAAATAGTTTCTTTGACATTACCATCATTATCACGGACACGTTTAGTAACATACTTGATTTCCCTGCCATCCATTTGGCGAAGTGTATCGGGATTTTCAGTTTTTTTACGCTTTAAGAAATTGAACATATTATTTATTCTCAACCTTTTTCATAACCGAAAAAACAAAGTCCTCTGTTTTGTAGTTTTCAAGGAAGTCTATCAGCTCTTTTTCATCACTAAAGCTTTTAAAAATGCCCCTTGCGCCATCGGTCATAAACTCACCGCTGACTGCATCATCCAACATTTTTAAAAGATTGTCAAAATAACCGTTTATGTTGAAAAGCACTATCGGCTTGTTATGCTGTCCTAACTGCTTTAAGGTTGCGATTTCAAAAAGCTCATCAAAAGTGCCGATACCACCGGGAGTTGCAATAAAAGCATCTGCTTTTTCTTCCAAAATCTGCTTTCTTTCTCGCATTGTTTCGGTATAGATAAACTCCGCACAAGAGGGAAATAAAACGCCATCGACATTGAAGAAGGAAGGTGCGATTCCTATCGCCCTACCGCCTGCCTTTGTAATGCCTCTTGCTGCCGCACCCATAAGTCCACGAGCACCGCCGCCAAAAACAAGAGTATGTCCTCTTCTGCCCATTTCTTCGCCCAAAGCTTCGGTTTTTTGAATATAAAGCTTATCTATTGTATCGCTTGAAGCACCATAAAGACAAATGTTCATAATCTTTCTCCGTTCAAAACTGCATTTATAAGTGTATCACCCTGATATTCGAGCTTTAGTGAAAAGAAGTCTGCCTTCTCCTCGATAAGTCGTAAGAAAATTTTGTCACCCTCCCAAATCGGAAGGCTGTAAATATCGGCAATTTTTACCCATTCGAGTTTGCCCTCATCACATTCCTTGACTTCACCCGAAAAATCGTTTGAATAAAAAATGTGCATATATTCGGTTTCCCAAATGTCAGACACGAAGGTGACTATACCGCAATATTTTGCAGAATTAAGGATAAGTCCTGTTTCCTCAAAGGTTTCCCTTTTGTTACACTCCTCGGGGCTTTCCTTATCCTCGAATTTTCCGCCTATTCCAACCCATTTATCCCGGTTTAAATCGTTTTCCTTTTTTATACGGTGGAGCATTAAATATTTACCATCTTTTTCAATATGGCAAAGAGTAGTATTTCTCATTTAATAATCCTCTGTGATTTCGGTAGGTGTGTGTACATAACCCTCAATATAGAAAACATTTGTATCAACGTGAGCCTGGTCAGCCAAATTATTATACTGAATTCTATCATATTCATTAAGAATTTCAGTATAAGGTGACTTGTCTTCCCAAGCGTAATGTCTGCCATCTTTATCAATATATCCTACTGTATCGATAACGGGCAATTCTTTCGCCATCTCGAGCAAATATTCATTATATTTGGTAAGCTGTAATCCTGCGGTTTTCAGAACAATAGAGGAAAGATAGTTCACGCTGATTTGTTCTATATACTGCTCCTCAATATCATAATTTGCCCAAATAAAGAAGGGTGTGGCGTGTCGAAGCTGATTTTGTCTGATAGAAAGATTTGAGAGACTATCAATACCCATAATTTCGGCAATAAACTCTTTTTCAACAGTCGGATGATGGTCGCCAAACATACAAATAACAGTAGGTTCTTTAACCTTTGAAAAATACTGTATAAGTTCCTTAAAAGCGTCATCACTTTGCTTTACGAGTGAAAGATACTGATTTACTTTCGGATACTGTTTTGAAAGTGAAGTTGTATAAATTTTTTCCTCAAAATTATCTGCAACTGCTGTATATCCGCCGTGATTCTGCATTGTCACATTGAATACAAAATAAGGTTTATCCTTATCTCTATTTTTGTAATCCTCGATAAGCCATTTATAATTATATGAGTCACTTACATATTGTCTTGTAAACATATTTGTAAGCTCGGGATAATTGGCATCAATATACTCTTGCAAATCGTTGGGATCGCTGCTATTACTTTTATAGTAATCGTACAATTCTTCATCAACCATATCCTCAAAGCTTGTAAATCTGTCAAATCCAAAATTGCTGTAAACATTGGTTCTGTCCCATCCCGATGCGTAATAGGGATGGAAACCGAGTGAAGAATAATTTTGTGCTTCAAGGGTTGAAACCAATGATGCTAACGGATTTTCAAGATAAAGCATATATACGTTGCTTTGTGCGGGTAAGAAAGCGGTCGAGTGACCTGTCAAAAACTCAAACTCTGTATTTGAAGTGCCCGCTCCCACAACAGGAACATAGGTATAGCCTTTTATTGTATTCTTTTCAAGACTTCTCATAAAAGGCATATAGTCTTCGTTTGTCTCAAACTCACCAAGAACCTGTAAATCGGAGAGTGACTCATTCATAATACAAATAATGTTAGGCTTTTTACTCGAGTTTTCATACTTATCTTCATTTTGCACGTTTCCCACTTGGTCTCCGACAGTTTGATGGTCATAGCCCGAAGGTGTCGGCAGCGAAATATATCTCGCATTACAGAAAAAGTTATAAACAAAACCGTATTCATTATACCATCTTGACATATTCCAAAAGTACGGTTTAATACCTAAATCTACAAAAAAGTCTGTTTTAAAATAACTGAAAATCAGAACAAAGCTTAAAGTTCCCGAGATAACACGACATACTATTCGTGAGGTAAGCTTGTACTTTGGAGTTTTAAGCTTTATAGCAAAAATGGTTATTATGATAAAAATCATAATTGCCAATATCATTTGAGCAGGCGGTGTAAAATCATAAGTATTCGCAACTGCACCGGCTGTACCTATACTCCACAAATCGCTTGGTACTAAAGGTACTCCTCTGAACTCCATAATATAACAATGAGCTACCGAAAAGCCAAAAATAATCGTGTTTACAGTCAAAAAAGTGATTTTAAAGCTTCCGCTTATTGCAAATAGGAAAAGGTAAAGCAGGAGAACAATTATATAATTCCCCAAAACAGCCACCGGCTTCATTTTGAAAATAAAGACACCGTTAAGAGCCTCAGACATACCTATTGCAAAAAATGGCATTATAAAAAGACTTGAAGTTTTGACAAATTTATTTTTCTTTGAGTTTTTGAACCTAACGGTATATGCTGTCATCAAGCCTATAATCATAGGTAAAATAAGAGCGGCTGAAAACATATACCATTTGGTCTTAAAGCTGGAATCTACAAATTCACGATATAAAACCATTACACAAATAAACAAAACACCCGTTAAAATTGTTGCGGTGATTTTTGCTTTTTTGGAAGTTTTTACCTCGAAAGCTTTGTTGAATAAATCTATAGCGTTAGCTTTTGTCTTGGTCAAAAAATTATATATAACCTCTAAAAGCGATGCTAATTTATCGACAAATTTCATTATAACATTCCCTTCTTATACCAAAAAACACATCTACATTTTAGTATAGATTTTTTGCAAAAGTATATACAAAATGTTTACTGTTCAGATATACTTTTCAATATAATGTTATTTTGAGAAATAATTTGTCCTATACCATAGATTGTGAAAAGGGTTATAAGTGAAATTATCACACCGACAATAAATACACCAATTGCAACGGTAGTAAATACCTTATCGATGTAAATCAATGCGCCGCCGATAGCACCGAAAAGTGCTAAAATGCCAAAAGCAGCAACAAAAGAAGCTATTTTTATGAATTTATCCAAATGAATCACAACCCTTTTCAAGCACTTTTCGCTAATGGTTGCATCATTTTTATTGGTTTTTAAAGTATCTGACATAAGTTACATCTCCGTTCTGATACTCGAATCCTTGATTTTCGGAAATTTATCCTACTTTCTTAACGCCGATAGTTACATTTTCGCCGTTGATATCCCATTCCTTCACAAATCCTGTGGGAGCAGAGTTTGTAAGTGAATCAGCCAATGTGTCACTTGAAATTACCTCTTTGTTAGAAAGGGCAATTTCAATAACATTTTGACTTCCCTCCATTGTGATTTCAATATGGTCGGTCACATTAAATCCTGCTTCCTTACGCATTGTTTGGATTTTGCTTACCAACTCTCTTACAAAGCCTTCATCAATAAGCTCTTTGGTGAGTGTGGTATCAAGCGCTACTGTTACTCCCCTGTCGCTTACTGTAAAGAAGCCTTCCTTCTGATTAGCTTCAATTAGTAAATCATCGGCAGTAAGCTCAATTTCACCTGTTGAAATGTTAAGCTTTATAGCACCGTTTTCATCCAATTCCTTTTTGGCCGCATTACCGTCAATGCTTGTAAGCAAATTACGGATTTCACCCAAGTTTTTACCAAACTTGGGACCTAAAGTCTTTAATTGCGGTTTAAAGGTATAGCTTACAAAGCTGTCAACCGCATTTGTAAATGAAACGTTTTTAATATTAAGCTCATCACGAATAATTTCGGTATAAAAATCATCTAAATCGCCATCAAGCTTTACATACATACAGCCTAAGGGTTGGCGGTTTTTGAGTGAAGAACCGTTACGAGCACTTCTGCCGAGTACTACGATTTCAAGTACCTTCTTCATCTGCTCTTCGAGTTTTATATCAATGCGGTCTTCCTCAATTTCAGGGAAAGAACAAAGATGAATACTAACGGGAGAGGTATTATCAACATTACGAACCAAATTTTGATAAATATTCTCGGTCATAAACGGAATCATCGGAGCAGCCGCTTTAGCCACAGTTACAAGAGCAGTATAAAGGGTCAAATATGCCGCAATCTTATCATCGGTCATACCCTGTACCCAATATCTTTCTCTGCCACGTCTTACATACCAGTTACTCATTTCATCAACAAACTCCTGTAATGCACGAGCGGCTTCGGGAATGCGGTAGTTAGATAAATTTTCATCAACTGCTTTGACTGTCGAGTTGAGGCGTGATAAAAGCCACTTATCCATAACTGTCAAAGCACAGTCGTTAATATTGTATTCTGTAGGGTTAAATTTATCAATATTTGCATAAAGCACATAGAAGGCATAGGTATTCCAAAGTGTACCCATAAACTTGCGTTGACCTTCAATTACAGCTTTATCGTGGAAACGGTTAGGAAGCCATGGCGCTGAATTTGTATAGAAATACCAACGGATAGCATCTGCACCGAATTTTTCCAAAGCATCAAACGGGTCAACCGCATTACCCTTTGACTTGCTCATCTTTTGACCGTTTTCATCCTGAACGTGACCGAGTACGATTACATTTTTGAAAGGAGCCTTGTCAAAAATGAGGGTTGAAATTGCAAGTAATGAATAGAACCAACCTCTTGTCTGGTCAACTGCTTCAGAAATGAAGTCTGCGGGGAATTGTGATTCGAACAAATCCTTGTTTTCAAAGGGATAATGGTGCTGTGCAAAGGGCATTGAACCGCTGTCAAACCAGCAGTCAATAACCTCGGGAACACGGTGCATTTCTTTACCGCATTTAGCGCATTTAATTGTAACACCATCAATAAATGGGCGGTGAAGCTCAATTTCATCAGGGCAGTTATCCGACATACTCTTTAATTCATCAATACTGCCTATCGAGTGCATATGACCGCATTCACAAGTCCAGATATTAAGAGGTGTTCCCCAATATCTGTTACGTGAAATGCCCCAATCCTGAACATTTTTAAGCCAATCACCAAAACGACCCTTACCAATGCTTTCGGGAATCCAATTTATAGTGTTGTTATTTTTAATAAGGTCATCCTTAACATCGGTCATCTTGATAAACCAAGATTCTCTTGCATAGTAAATAAGAGGAGTGTCACATCTCCAGCAATGAGGATATTCGTGCTCAAACTTCGGAGCATCAAACAGGAGTCCTTTAGCTTCCAAGTCAACCAAAACCTTTGGATCGGCATCCTTTACGAAAAGACCGGCATAAGGGGTTTCTTCTGTTAATTCGCCCTTACCGTTTACAAACTGAACAAAGGGTAAATCGTAACGGCGACCTACCTTTGCATCATCCTCACCAAAAGCGGGAGCAATATGAACAATACCTGTACCGTCAGTCATTGTAACATAGCTGTCACAGGTGATAAAATGACCCTTTTTGTTCTGCTTTTCGCAAACGGGCTTTACAAATTCGAACAAAGGCTCGTACTCTTTATGCTCTAAATCAAGACCTACAAATTCCTCAATGATTTCGTAAGCGGGTGTGTCCTCTGACTCTAATTTGCCGAGAACCTTATCAAGCAACGCCTTTGCCATATAGTAGGTATAACCATCATTAGCCTTTACCTTGCAGTAGGTTTCATCAGGATTTACACAAAGCGCTACGTTTGAAGGGAGTGTCCAGGGAGTTGTTGTCCAAGCTAGGAAATATGCATCCTCGCCCACTACCTTAAAGCGAACAACAGCACTTCTCTCCTTCACGTTTTTATAACCTTGTGCCACCTCGTGTGAAGAAAGAGGTGTTCCGCAACGAGGACAATAAGGCACAATTTTAAAGCCCTTATACAAAAGGCCTTTATCAAAAATCTGCTTTAAAGCCCACCATTCAGACTCGATAAAATTATTGTCATAGGTAACATAAGGGTTATCCATATCAGCCCAGAAGCCAACGGTTTTGGAAAAATCCTCCCACATACCCTTGTATTTCCAAACACTCTCTTTACAATGTGCAATAAAGGGTTCAAGACCGTATTCCTCAATTTGTTCCTTACCATCAAGACCTAAAAGCTTTTCAACCTCAAGCTCTACAGGAAGTCCGTGAGTATCCCAGCCGGCTTTTCTCGGCACCATACAGCCCTTCATTGTGCGGTATCGTGGAATCATATCCTTTATAACACGAGTAAGCACGTGGCCAATGTGTGGCTTTCCGTTTGCAGTAGGAGGGCCATCATAAAAAACATAAGGCTCGCCCTTTGCACGCTCCTCAATACTCTTTTCGAAAATTTGGTTATCGCTCCAAAATTTTTCTATTTTCTTCTCTTCTTCTACGAAATTGAGATTAGGTGAAATGCTGTTATACACTTCATTTGCTCCTTTCAAAAAACGCAAAAGTACCTTACCTGTGGCAAGGCACTTTTTCTGATTATGTTTTAAAAATTAGTCTTTAGCTGTGGGGATTTGTTGTTTAAGTGCTGCACGGGTTTTACGTACTTCACCTAAATTAGCAGTTAATCCTTCATCAGCACGGCGCATAATATCATCAACAAAATCTTGAGCTGCCTTTCTCATTTCACGACTCTTTGTTTGAGCTGTTGCAATAATTTCAGCAGCCTTTGCCTGAGAAAGCTTTACGATTTCTTCTTGTGCCACCATTGCCTTTGCTTTTTCTTCTGCATTACGAATAATTCCGTCAGCCTCACGCTTTGCATTTGTGATGATATCTGCTCTGTCAGCAACAATTCCCTTTGCCTGCTTGATTTCAGCAGGAATGTTAAGGCGAATATCATCAACAACTGCTCTTAACTTTTCAATGTCAATAACGGATTTTTTACCGGGGATTTTAATACCGCTGTCAAGGACTTCATCAAATTCTTCTAATAATTGGTCAAGTGTCATTTTTCTTTCCTCCGTAAAACCTGAAATTCAGGTGTTTTATTTTTTTATTCTGTTTATAATATCCTGTTTAATAACATCGGGTACAAAACTTCCAATATCTCCGCCCATTAAAGCAATTTGCTTTACCATACTTGAGCTTAAATACATATTTTGTGCCGCTGTGGTCAAAAACAGGGTTTCAACATTTGGATTGAGTTTTTTGTTAGTCAGTGCCATTTGAAATTCATATTCAAAATCTGACATAGCACGAAGACCCTTTATAATTGCAGTAGCGCCTACATCGGCAGCATAATCCGCAAGCAAGCCCTCATAATGCACAACCTCAACATTTGGAATGTCGGAAACACATTTTTTTATCATTTCAACTCTCTCTTCAGGAGTAAATGAGCAGTTTTTGGATGTATTGCCCGCAACTACAACAATCAGTTTTTCAAACATATTAGCTGCTCTCGTAATAATATCGAGATGGCCATAAGTAACAGGGTCAAATGAGCCCGGACATATTGCAACTTCACATTTTGCCATCAGCTTTGCCCCTTTCTGTAAACGGTAACATTGATTTTACCGTAAGAATAGGTTTTTAAAACATAAAATCCGCCGATTTCCGCAGGCAATTCTACCATTGGGGGATGTTCGCAAACAATCAGTCCGTAATCACTCATAAGAGGCAATACCGATTTCAAAGCGTTTTCCAAAATTCCTTCGTTATAAGGCGGGTCTAAAAAAGCAATATCAAAGGTATCACGGCTCATAGCACAAAAGGCCGAATAATCAGTATTATAGACTTTTGTTTTGTTTTCTAAAGCACAAAGCTCAATATTCTTTTTTATAACCTTTACAGAAGCCGGAGAGTTATCAACCAAAACCGCACTTTCGGCTCCTCGGCTTAACGCCTCGATTGAAAGCTGACCCGAACCCGCAAATAAATCGAGTACTCTTCTTCCCTCAATATCAAATTGCAAAGCACTGAAAAGGCCTTCTTTTACCTTGTCCGAGGTAGGCCTTACATCCATACCATCAGGAGTGAAAAGTCTCTTGCCCTTGCAAATGCCTGTAATTACACGCATTAACATCACCAAAATATATAATCGGCACGATTATAGTACCTATCACATTATCCCACTAAACAGTATGTTTTGTCAACACTTTTTTAATTAAAATTAAATTTTTTCTTTATTTTATTATATTTATGGTGTATAATGGTGTGTATGAGGTGATTAAATGCTTAAAGTATATTTTTTTGAGGACAAGGAAAACCGACTGACTCTAAACGACCTATCAGCTTTTTGTTATTCCTTTATCAAAACTTTTTGCCCCAAAAAACCGATTATTTCAACAACAAAAAACGGCAAGCCTTACCTCAAATATGCGACTAACTTTCACTTTAGTATTGCGCACTCAAAAAACGCTGCAGCAATTGCTGTAAGCGATAAAGAGGTCGGCGTAGATATTGAAAAATTCCGCATTTTTGACAAGCGTGTTGCGGAAAGGGTTTTGCTTTCAGACCTTACTGACAATATGGACCTTTTAAAATTGTGGACCAAGTGTGAGGCTGCTATTAAGCAAAAAGGATTAAGGCTTCGGGATATTAAAAATATCGTTGTGAATACTAATATCAATGATATTCATACATTTGAATATAGAGAATTTGTCGTATCCGTTTACAACGGAACAAAAGAAGAACCTGTATTTTCAGAAATTGAAGAAGAAGAGGCTACAAAACTTCTTGAAAACACTATGTTATTGTGATACAATTGCTTGGTTGACTATTGAATTAGGAGAGATTTTTCTGTGGCAGATTTAAGAAAAGAAATCGAGAGACGTCGTACCTTTGCGATTATATCCCACCCCGATGCAGGTAAAACCACCTTGACCGAAAAGTTCCTTTTATATGGTGGCGCAATACAACAAGCAGGCTCTGTAAAGGGCAAAGCTACCGCAAAACACGCTGTCAGCGACTGGATGGACCTTGAAAAGCAAAGAGGAATTTCAATTACTTCCTCTGTTATGCAGTTCGAATATGACGGATATTGTATAAATATCCTTGACACCCCCGGACACCAGGACTTCTCGGAGGATACCTACCGTACACTTATGGCGGCAGATAGTGTTGTAATGGTAATCGATGCCGCAAAAGGTATAGAAGCACAAACAAGAAAACTTTTTAAGGTTGTAGCAAGAAGAAATATCCCGATTTTCACCTTCATAAACAAGCTTGACCGTGAATCCCGTGACCCGTTTGAGCTTTTGGATCAATTAGAAAAAGAATTTGGAATCGGCACTTACCCTGTTAACTGGCCGATTGGCTGTGGTGTTGATTTTAAGGGTGTATTTGACCGTGACAGACGAGAGATTTTGACCTTTAACGAATTTCACAGAGGTCAAGATAAAATCAAAGCCATCTCCTGTGATATTACCGATACAGACAAGCTTGATGAGCTGATAGGCCCGTATCAAAGAGCCGAGCTTGTTGACCAAATCGAGCTTTTAGACGGAGCTAGCTTTGAATTTGATTTAGAAAAAGTTAGAAATGGTAAGCTCTCCCCTGTTTTCTTTGGTTCAGCGCTTACCAACTTCGGTATAGAGCCTTTCCTTGAAAACTTCCTTAAAATGACTACCCACCCGCTTTCTCGTATATCGGGTGAAGAGGAGGTTTCACCTTTTAGTGAAGATTTTTCGGCTTTTGCCTTTAAAATCCAAGCCAATATGAATAAAAATCACCGTGACAGAATTACGTTTTTCAGAATTTGTTCGGGTAAATTTGAGCGTGGAGCTGACTACTACCACGTACAAGGCGGAAAAACCGTTCGCCTGTCACAGCCTCAACAGATGATGGCGGAAGAAAGACAAATTGTAAACGAAGCCTATGCCGGTGATATTATCGGTGTGTTTGACCCCGGTATTTACTCTATCGGCGATACGGTATGCTCGGCTAAACACAAGGTTCAGTTTGAAGGAATACCTACCTTCGCACCTGAACATTTTACCCTTATTGAGCAAAAGGACAGCCTTAAGCGTAAGCAATTTGTCAAGGGTGTTGAGCAAATTGCTCAAGAGGGTGCTATACAAATTTTCCACGAGCCAAACAGTGGTATGGAGCGTGTTATAGTCGGCGTTGTAGGTGTGCTTCAATTCGAGGTTTTAGAGCACAGACTTAAAAACGAATACGGTGTTGATATTATTCGTAATGACCTTCCCTATCAATATGTGCGTTGGGTTAAAAATGAAGGTATTGATATAAAGAAATTAAATCTCACCTCTGATACAAAATGGGTACAGGATTTTAAAAATAACAATTTGCTCATTTTCACAAGCGAGTGGAATATAAATTGGGCGCTTGAAAGAAATGAAAGCTTAATTTTAGAGGATTTCAGTAAAAATTAAAACAGATATAAAAAATGCTATCCGATGGATAGCATTTTTGTTTATTATTATATAGGTGTTCCGCAAGAAGTACAGAATTTAGCTTCTAATGAAAGCTCTTTACCACAGTTTCTGCAAACATTTTTAATTTGAAAACCTGTGTTTTCATTTTCTGTTGTTACGGTTTTGGGTTCTATGTTCTCGCTTTCCCTTCTTGTTCCGCAAGAGGTACAGAAAAGTGCGCCTTCTTTTAAAACATTACCGCAATTTTTACATAAATTTGAATTATCTGCAACTGCCACTTGTGGTTCTTCAGGCGCCTGTGACTCTGCAACAACAGGTTCGGCTACTGTTTCAGGTTCGGCTACTGCTTCAGGTTCGGCTACTGCTTCGGGCTCAGTTGCTGCTACAGGCTCTGCTTCTACCTTTGTTCCGCAAGAGGTGCAGAATGCTGTGCCCTCTTTTAAAGGATTTCCACAATTTTTGCAGACATTCACATTTTCAACTACCTCTTCAATAGGTTGCATTCTTGTTCCGCAAGAGGTGCAGAAAACAGTATCCGCAGCCACCATATTTCCGCATTTTTCACAAGGAATAAAGCCCTTTAATCTATAAATATCGGTTTTGTACTTCTCAACTTTTTCTTTGCTTTCATTAACTACTGTAACAAAAGATGCTAATTTCTCATCGAAATCTTGGGGGTGAGCGTTCAAATAAGCCTCACCTAACTGTGAATATGCTTTAGCCAAAACCTTTTCCTCTTCAGCAAGAGCCGCATTAAGCTTTACAACTTCAGCAGTATCCTTTGTCTTTTTAACTACTCCAGAACTTGTTTCCGAAATTTTTTTACCTAAATCTTCAAAAAAAGCCATTATAAAACCTCCAAAAATTTTCTTTATGTAAAATTATATCACACAAATATTTTTAAGTCAATGATACAAGAATAAAAAAAGACCGAAGGAAAATCCTTCGGTCAAAATTGTTTTGTGTAATAAATTACTGAAGCTCAACAGTTGCGCCAACTTCAGAAAGCTTTGTTTTGATTTCTTCAGCTTCATCCTTAGAAACTGCTTCCTTAAGAGTCTTGGGAGCGCCATCAACAAGAGCTTTAGCTTCTGCAAGGCCAAGACCTGTGATTTCACGAACAGCCTTAATAACCTTAATCTTTTCAGCGCCTGCTTCCTTAAGGATTACATCGAATTCAGTCTTTTCTTCAGCTGCTGCTGCGCCGCCTGCTGCGGGAGCTGCTACTGCTACTGCAGCTGCTGCAGATACGCCGAATTCCTCTTCTACTGCTTTAACGAGCTCTGAAAGCTCAAGAACGGTAAGAGTCTTTAACTCTTCAATCATAGCTGTAATTTTCTCTGATGCCATTTTAATTTTCCTCCAATAAAGTGTTTTGTTTTTTAAAATTTAATTATTCTGCTGCAGAATCGTCTTTATCAACGATAGCCTGTACAGCACGTGCAAAAGCTGCGATAGGTGCTTGGAAAGCACTGCAAACTGTTGCAAGAAGTACTTCCTTTGTGGGAAGCTTTGCGAGAGAATCGATTGTAGCAACATCTACAACCTTTCCATCAAGGAAACCTGATTTAACCTTGAAGTTGTCGTGTGACTCTGCGTATTTGCAGAGAATACGAGCTGCTGCTGTGTAGTCCTCGTTAGAGAGTGCAATAGCAGTTGTGCCTTCAAGAACAGATTTCATTTCCTCTAAATCTGTACCTTCAATAGCACGACCTAAAATTGTGTTCTTTACAACAAAGTATTCAACATCTGCTTCACGAAGCTCTTTACGAAGCTTTGTGTCATCAGCAACGGAAATACCCTTGTAATCAACAACAACACCGGTAACAGCCTTTGAAAGTTTTTCGGAAATTTCAGCAACCTGCTGTTTCTTTAATTCTAAAACTGATGCGTTTGGCAATGTATTCACCTCCACAAAACAATAAAATGCCTGTTCCAAAGAAAAGGAACAGGCATAAAAATAACGTAAAATATGGTTAAATTTAAGCGCGTACCTCGGTAGGCGATAAACTTACGACACTGAGTGTCACCTACTGTCTTTGGATTGCAACACGATGATTATACAGCAAACAATACCCTTTGTCAAGAGTTTTTTCATATTTTTTTAAAGTTTACTACTTACAACAACTTCCTATATTTATACTTTTTACATATTTTTGAAAAAATTCAAAATAAATGAATTACCTCTTGACATTTTCGCTTTAAAGCGTTAAAGTATAAAAGTAATTAAAACTTTCAACTTGTCAGAAAGGGGTTATATATATGAATACGACAGTTGCAATTACTATTCCGATGCTTGTCTGTTTTTTTGCGTTAATGATTGGAGTCGGCCTTTACTGCCGCAAGCACGCAACAAACGTTGATGGCTTTCTTTTAGGCGGCAGAAATGTTGGTCCTTGGCTTACCGCCTTTGCTTTCGGCACATCCTACTTTTCTGCGGTAATATTTGTAGGCTATGCCGGTCAGTTCGGTTGGAATTTCGGTCTTGCATCCACTTGGATAGGTCTTGGAAACGCATTTATCGGTTCCCTGCTTGCTTGGATGGTACTCGGAAAACGCACCCGTGTTATGACGCAAAGCTTGGGCTCAAAAACAATGCCCGACTTTTTTGAAAAGCGTTATGATTCTAAAAATTTGAAAATAATTGCTTCTCTAATCGTTTTTGTTTTCCTTATTCCCTACACAGCTTCACTTTACAACGGTCTTTCATCATTATTTAATAATGTATTTGAAATCGACTATTGGGTAGTAGTTGTTATAATGGCTGTATTTACGGGTATATATGTAATTTTCGGCGGATATATGGCTACAGCCATTAACGATTTTATTCAAGGAATAATAATGCTCGTTGGTATAGTTGCTGTTATATTTGCAGTTCTTCACGAAAACGGTGGACTTAACAACGCTGTAGCAGAGCTTAAAGCCATAAATCCCGAATTTACAACAGTCGGCGGTCCCAATCCGATTTTCCTCGGCTTTGTAGTCTTGCTGACATCGCTTGGCACTTGGGGACTTCCTCAAATGGTCGGAAAATTCTACTCTATAAACAACGAAAAATCGGTAAAAACCGGTACTATAATTTCTACTGTTTTTGCTGTAATCGTTGCAGGCGGATGTTACTTCCTCGGCGGTTTCGGCAGACTCTACACCGACAAGATGATAGATGGCGGTTTCATTACTGAAAAGGGTGTTTTATTCGATAAGGTAATTCCTACGATGCTCGCAAATCTTCCTGCTGTTATTGTGGCACTAATAATCGTATTGGTTTTGGCAGCTTCTATGTCAACCCTTTCCTCTTTGGTGCTTACATCTTCTTCTACTCTTACTCTTGATGTCGTAAAACCCTACATACTCAAAAAGAAAAAATTAAGTGATAAAAAGAGTATTCTTATTATGAGAATTTTCCTTGTATTCTTTATTGCTCTTTCGGCAGTAATAGCAATACTCAAGGACTCAATTTGGAAGGATTCAGTATTTATCGCTCAAATGATGGGTGTTTCCTGGGGCGCACTTGCAGGCTCCTTCTTGGCACCGTTCTTATATGGTTTATATTGGAAAAAGACCACCCGTACCGCAGTTTACGCTTCCTTTATCTTTGGTACAGGACTCGAAATCGTACAACTGCTTATAAGTATGAAGATATTCACCCCCACGACACCTGTACTTTCCTTTGTCTTTACAAATTCGCTATATTCCGGCGTTTTTGCAATGGTAGGAGGACTTATAATAGTACCTGTTGTAAGCCTTATAACCCAGAAAACAAAGCCCGAAAATACGGATGATAAATTCTCTTGTTTTGCAAAATAAGCAATTACAAAAAGAGGAGTTCTCAAATTGAGAACTCCTCTTTTTTGACATTGATTTTTTTGATATTGCGTTCCGCTCTGCCGTATTGTGCTTAAAAATAACCTGAGCAAAAAGCCAGGTGGGTGTCGGCTATACGGTTTCGCGCTCCCTTCTTCCGAACTCGGCACAGCCGCGGGAGGTCTGCAAACCCGCCGTATAAGCATAGACCCCAATAATAAAAGTGTAGGGTTATATAAGTCACGGTCCGCGAACAGAGCAGAACTGTTAGCCAAAAATTATTTGTTATCTATCTCGAAGAAGTCTTCAAGTCTTTCGACAAAAGCCTCGGCTACCATTTCATACTCATCATCATCTTCGATTTCGTAATAGTATTCCTCGCCGTTTTCTTCGCCAACCTTAACGATTACAAGCTCACCACTGTCGTCAAGCATATCCTGCGGATTTTCAAAGGTGGGAAGCAACGCCAAATATCTTCCATCATCGGTTTCAATCGCATCCAAAACCTCAAAGGTGTATTCCTTGCCCTCATCATCAGCTAAAGTCACAATGTCGGGATTGTACTCATTATTATTTAATTCACTCATATTTTTATACCTCTTTTCTAAAGACAATTTTAATATGCAAACTTCTTTTAGTCAACAACTAATTGTTATTTTTTGCATTTTCGTAATCGATAACACGTCTGAACTGTGTCTCGTAAAGCAGCTTATAGCTTTCGCTGTTTTGGAGCATTTCATCGTGTGTGCCCGTCTGACTTATTGTTCCGTTTTCGAGCAACATTATTTTATCCGCTGCCATAACTGTAGATAGTCGGTGAGCGATTACAATACTTGTTCTGCCCTTCATCACCTTTTCGAGAGCCGATTGTATAAGATTTTCCGAAACCGAGTCAAGCGATGAAGTTGCCTCATCCAAAATAAGTATTTTCGGGTTTTTAAGAACAACCCTCGCAATAGATACTCTTTGCTTTTCACCGCCCGGAAGCTTTAGCCCTCTATTGCCTACTATTGTATCAAATCTTTCGGGTAATTTATCAATAAAATCATAAATATTTGCAACCTTGCAGGCATTTTCAATTTCTTCCATTGTAGCATCGGGCTTTGCATATAAAAGGTTTTCAAGTATCGTACCGTTAAATAAATATGTATCCTGTGTCACAATACCTATATTGGTGCGAAGATAACTCAAATCAAAGCTTTTAACATTTTGATTTGCGACTAAAACCTCGCCCTCTTTCACATCATAAAGTCGGGGAATAAGTCCGATAACCGTTGATTTTCCCGCTCCCGAGGTTCCGACTATTGCATACATTTTACCGCTCGGCACAAAGAAATCTACACCCTTTAAAATCGGCTTTTCATTTTCATAAGAAAACCTAACATTGCGAAATTCTACCGTAACATCACTTAAAACCGGCTTTATAGCCTCCTTTGGACTTTCAATTTGTCTGTCCATATCAAGATATTCAAATATTCTTGTGAAAAGCGCCAAGCTTCTTACAAAATCCACCTCTAAATCAAGCAGACTTCTGACCGGCTGATAAAGGCGGTTGACAAGGGCTACAACAACTGTTATATCACCTATTGTAAGTGTTGTATCACTTTTAGTTATCATAAGATAACCGCCCGCAAAATAAATGAGCAAGGGAGCCACTTGAATAAACATTCCAAGCAACACGTGGAACCAGCTTCCCGCACGTTTTTCTTTAATGGTGATTTTTGTCGCTTGGTCATTTATTCCTTTAAAATTTTTATATTCCGTTTCTTCCTTACAGAAAAGCTTTACAAGCATTGAACCGCTGACCGACAATGTTTCGTTTATTTGCTGATTAAGTACATCGTGCTTTTCTTGAGCTTCGCCGGCTAATTTCCAGCGCTTAATACTTACTAATCGTGTAGGTATTATCATCACCGGCAAAACAAACAGCCCAACTATCGCCAATCGCCAATCGGTATAAAACAAATAAAAGACCGAAACTGCCACCGTTAAAGCATTGCTTACTATTGAAGCCAAAAGCCCCGAAATCACAGTGCCAACACCGTTTATATCACTATTCATTCGGGTAATGATCTCGCCCTGCTTTTCGTTGGTAAAAAAGGAATGAGGCATTCTCTGTAAATGGTTGTACATCTCGTTTCGCATATCATATATAATCTTTTGCGAAATGAAAGAATTTATATATTGCTCTAAAACACTTATTATTTGGGAAGCGGAAAGTATCACGAAAGCTATTCCAATAAGCTTTAAAAGACCGTTTAGTGTCGTGCTTTTATCAACAAGTGAATCAACTATATATCCCGTTACTACTGAGGGAAAAAGCCCTAACACCGCTGAAATCATAAGAGCCATAAAAACTAAAAGAAAATGCCATTTATAAGGTTTTAAATACCCCAAAATTCTAAACAGCAATTTTCTTGTTATTTTCGGTTTATTCTTTTTTTCTTCATCGGTTAAAAAGCCACGTGGACCTCCTAAATTCATCGGACCTCTCATTCCGGGAGGAGGTGGCATCATAGGTCGCATAATTTTACTCCTTTACCATATCAACACTAATATATATTTTATCATATAAATTCTCAAAAATCAAAACATTTTATTAAAGCATTATAAATTTCCACATTTTGTATAAAAAGAACTTGCTTTAACTGTTTATTTATACAAATTATATAAAAGTTATCAACATTTTATTGACAAATTAGTAATTATGCCTTATAATGAAGATACCAAAAGAAAGGAGGTCCTACTAAAATGAAAGAGGCTACTCCACCTGAAAGGTATAATAAATCGTAAAAGAAAGATGTGATTCCAATGAAGTAAATAAAAAGTACTACCGGAAACAATAAAATTAACACGTTGAGTTTAATGAAATAATTTCACTTACCACCGATTGTGAAGAAAGGAAATAAACTAAGGTACGGTCCAATGAGATAATTTCAAAACCTTGATTTTTTAAAAATGAGTAAAAATGGTGATAAAAAAATGTTAGTTGTCATTCGGAAAGATTTTAAAAAATAAGAGGAAAGGTTGACTCCAATGCACAGTTAATTTTGCTGACACTGTAAGATTTCTCATAAAAGTGAGAAATTTAATATAAATAAAGGTGATTTATATGAAAGCGAGATATAATGCTATCAAATAAATTATTAAGGGTGATTCCGATGTACGTATCAAATTGTAACTCGATTTGATAAATGGCTTAAAAAGAGTGTATTAAAATATATTGTCAAATAATTTATAAGAACATAATATTAAATATCAATTACCGTGACAAAACGGAAGTAAAAAAAGTCTAAAAAGAATTGAGTGAGTTAAAATAAAAACTGAATATTGTTAAGAACGGCTGTTAATCAAAAAAGATAACAGCCGTTCGTTTTTTATCCATTATTAAGCGCATCGTATTCTCTGGCGATACTGTACCAAGTAAGCGGTCCTACCGCTCCCGTTACAGGAATACCGTAAAGCTCTTGAAAACGTCTTACGCTGTTTTCGGTCTCTTCACCGAATATTCCGTCAAGCGCTACTGTAGGAACTTCGTTTATGTTTGAAGCTATCAACCTTAAATAGCTTTGCAAATCATAAACACTCTCATTTTGCATACCTTTAGTTAAAATATATCCGGGATAAAGCTTTGCGTTTCTTCCCTCATAGCCTTGTGGCAAGGAGGCTACAGTCGCAGTATAAATTTCATCAATCGTGTTCCAGGTTGCATTATCGACAATTCCCGTAACAGGCAATCCGTAGTAGCTTTGGAAGCTCTCAACAGATGCCAACGTTTCGGAATCAAAATATCCATCAATTTGAGGAGCTGTAACTGCAGGATTAAAATATGAAATTATACTTAAATAATACTGAACGGTCCGAACCGGTACTCCGCTCATACCCTGACTTACAACTGTATCAAAGGGAATGGTGGCTTCATCCAAGGTCAGTCCCTCACTTGCAAGCTCGGAAAGCTTTTTAACACCCGTGTAATACCTCTTTATCGCATACCAGGTTGCCTTATCCACCCTACCTGTTACAGGAAGTGAAAATATTTCTTGAAATTTTCTGACAGCATTTTCTGTATCAAGACCGAAAATACCGTTTTCACTTTCGATTTTCGGAATTGCAGGATAATTATTTGATATTCTGTTTAGCTCGGTTTGAATAATTTTAACATTATTTCCGCTATCCCCTACTGTAAGTTCTACTCCGGGATAGCTTTCTGTACGTGTGCCTACCGGCGCATTTTCCACAATTCCTATATCATTTCCGTAATAGCGTTGCAATATACTATATGGTGTAAGTCCTTGATTTGCAAGCGTTACAGTTCCCCATTGAGAAAGCCCTTGGCAAGTAGAGGTTGTTCCGTTACAAAATTGAGTAAAAAGCGGTTGTACCTCGCCTTGTCTCACAACATAGTCATTAAAAATATCATCGACTATGTAATTTATGTTTTCAAATATTTCTCTGTCCTTTACAAAGGCTTGGTCAAAGCGTGTTGAATTTGTAATATCAAAATTATAACCACGTGATGGATACCACTCGGTATAAATTCTGTTAAGCGCAAAGGATATAATCGCATAAATATTTGCTCTCAAAGCTTCCTCCGGCCAAGTGGGATAAATTTCACTTGAAGCCACGTTTTTTACATAATCCGAAAAAGGCACTGTCACGTTTTCGGCATTAGTACCGGGCGCTCCTAAATGCACCGTTATTGTTTCGGGAATTATCGGTAACAATACGTTAGGCATTGCTCACACCTCACAAATTATAGTTTTCTGATTCATCAAAAATTTGCGGTTCACGGTTGTCTCCTGCAACCGACAGCGGAGTTAAATCTGCCCTTTGCAAAGAAGTAACACCGCTAAACACCGGAATATTCAAATGTATATTATCCAAATACCCATCTGCAGTAACCATCATATTGTAAACTGCATAAGCTTTTTCCTTATTTTGCGAATCGAGAGAAAGTGATTTAGGGGGTGTAGTCAAATCTATTTTCGTAGTTCTTCCGCTTAAATCGGTATAAACCTCTTGGAGAACCTGGATATTGTCCATATTCCCCGTAAAAATTGTCACTTTTGCATTCTCTACCGGATAAAGCTCTTTAAAGGCTGTAACTATCGCTATTATCGATCCGTTTGATGCAATATTTTGCGACACTGCTTTTACTGTTCTTCTGTTATACATTTCAAGCATTTCTTTTCGATATTTATCAAAAAGGCTTCTATCCATAAAATTCACCTCTATTATCAGTCTATGCCTTTTTCTAAAATAGGTGTTATGTCTTGAAAAATCATATTACTTACTGTATAATTAAATAAAAAATTTATAAAGGAAAAAAACCGATGATTACTATTAAAAACGATAAACTCACCGTAGAAATTGATGAACACGGTGCCGAAATCAAAAGAATTTTACATTTAGGAGAAGACCGCCTTTTTGACGGAAATCCCAAATATTGGGGCAAAACCGCTCCCATTCTTTTCCCTGTTTGCGGAAGGCTTAAAGATGGCATTTATACCTTAAACGGAAAACAATACAATATGACACCTCACGGTTTTGCCAGAGATAAAATTTTCACTATAGAAAACAAAAGCGAAACAAAAGCGACCTTTCTTTTAAAAAGTGATAAACAAACGCTCGAAATTTATCCCTTTGAGTTTGAATTCAGGGCAACCTTTACTTTAAAGGACAACAGCCTTACGGTTGAATATGAAGCCAAAAATTTAAGCGAAGATGTTATGTATGCGGCAATGGGCTCACACGAAGCATATTCCTGTCCCGAAGGAATAGAAGCTTATGATTTAATTTTTGAAAAAGAGGAAACCTTGAAAACGCATTTGATAGAAGGTCCTCTTGTGTCAAAGGAAACCAAAACCGTTTTATCGGCAGGCAATACCTTGCCGCTCAAATACGAGTATTTCGAAATTGATGCACTCATTTTCACCGACATCAAATCCCGTGAAGTAACCCTTAAAAATCGCAATACCGGCAAAACCCTTTCCGTTTCTTTCCCCGACCGAGATTATTTGCTTATTTGGACTAAGCCGGGGGCTCCCTATGTTTGTATTGAGCCTTGGACGTGTTGTCCCGGATTTGTTGATGATGTTCCGGAAATTTCAAAAAAGCCGGGTATCAAAGAAATAAAACCTAACACCACCTTTAAAACTGCACACACTATCAGCTTTTAAAAAAATGTTGTAAAATCGGTTCAGATATGGTAATATAACTTTGTGAACAAACTATTAACTTTACAGATTGGGGAAAATTATGAGAGCAGACGGAAAAAGAGTTAAAAATTTAGACCCTATGCATTTGGTTGGCGCTCATTTTATGAACAAGCGTGTCGATGCTATGAATATGACTACAATAGACATTCCTTACGAGCCTTTGCAGAATTACATAAACGAAAAGCGCAAAGAAGGTACTAACATAAGCCACATGGCACTTATTATTGCTGCCTATGTACGTACCTTGAATGATTTTCCGGAGCTCAATTATTTTGTTGTTAATAAAAGAATTTATGAAAGAAACGAAATTTCTATCGGTATGGTAGTGCTTCAGTCCCTCAAAACCCACGAGGCTACCGAAGCCAAGATGTACTTCGAAAAAACCGATACTATTTTCGATGTAAACAACAAGATAAATACCTTTATCAAAGAAAATCGTGAAACACCCGAAAATAACGATATGGAAAAATTCTTAAAAACCTTTCTTAAAATACCCGGAATTTTAACTGTAGGAGTTAATCTTTTGAGATTTCTTGACAAGCACGGGCTTCTTCCGAAATCCTTGATTAACATCTCTCCTTTCCATATGAGTATGGGTATCACAAACTTGGCATCCATCAGAACAAATCACATCTTCCACCATTGTTACGAATTTGGCACCACAAGTCTTTTTATGGCTATGGGTAAAAGTCGTGAGGTTGCACGCCGCAAAAACGGTGAAATTATTTTTGAAAAGTGTATTCCTATCGGTGTTACTATGGACGAACGCATCTGTTCGGGAAGTTATTTCGCTTCGGCTTTTAGAACTCTGAAAAAATATCTTAAAAATCCCGAAACTTTAGAAACACCATATAATAAAAACGAGAATTAACTCTTGATTTTGTCTTATGTATAATGTAAAATAGTAAACGATAAAAAATTATTGGAGGAATTTTTAAAATGTTAGTTTCCGCAAAAGAAATGCTTCAAAAAGCAAAGGCCGGCAAATATGCTGTTGGTCAGTTCAATATCAACAACCTCGAATGGACAAAGGCTATTCTTCAAACTGCTGAAGAATTAAAGTCTCCTGTTATTCTCGGCGTTTCTGAAGGCGCAGGTAAATATATGTGTGGCTATACCACAGTTGTAGGTATGGTAAACGGTATGCTTAATGAGCTCGGTATCACCGTTCCCGTTGCATTACACCTTGACCATGGTAGCTATGAAGGCGCAAAGGCTTGCATCGAAGCCGGATTCTCTTCTGTTATGTTCGATGGCTCACACTATCCTATCGAAGAAAACATTGCAAAAACCAAGGAATTGGTTGCTATTTGTGAAGAAAAAGGTCTTTCTCTCGAAGCAGAGGTTGGCGCTATCGGCGGCGAAGAAGATGGTGTTGTTGGAAGCGGTGAGGTTGCTGACCCCGAGGAATGCAAAATGATTGCTGATTTAGGCGTTACAATGCTCGCTGCAGGTATCGGTAACATCCACGGTAAATATCCTGAAAATTGGGCAGGCTTAAGCTTTGATACTTTGGCTAAAATCCAAGAGCTCACCGGTACAATGCCTTTGGTTCTTCACGGTGGCACAGGTATCCCCGCTGATATGATTATCAAGGCTATTTCTTTAGGCGTTTCAAAAATCAATGTAAACACCGAATGTCAGTTGGCATTTGCTGAAGCTACACGTAAATATATCGAAGCCGGCAAGGATTTACAGGGCAAGGGCTTCGACCCCAGAAAGCTTTTGGCTGACGGTACTGCTGCTATTAAAGCTACTGTTAAAGAAAAAATGGAGCTTTTCGGTTCTATCGGCAAGGCTTAATCAAAATCAAGTAATATTTTTAACGGCTCGTTTTTCGAGCCGTTATTTTTTTACAATCTTTACATAAAAAAGTTTGTTAAAGTATTGACAAAGTGGCTGACTGCTGATATAATAAAAGTGTCTCAAATGAGACAGTTTTGAGGTGATTGTGATTTTATTAGATGAATTGTTTTTGCTTGATGGCTTAACAAAATCGGAAAAAGCGGAAGCATTATCGCTTCTTCCCCCTACCATTTGTTTTTCAAGAGGCGATGTGATTTATTCGGCTGACAATTTCAAAAATGCTATTGGTGTAATTATCAAGGGTAACGCCTTTGCTGTAAACTGTGGCAGCAGTGAGCTTTATATGAAAACCTTTTCCCCCGGCTCCTTTTTCGGGGCGGCGGCGGTTTTTGGTGGCAACGAAAAATATGTCAGCACAATAATTGCAAAAACAGATGTTGAAGTTTTGTTTTTAGAGGAAAGTGAGCTTACAGAAATTTTTACAAAATTTCCAAAAGCCTCTATCAATTACATCACATTTCTGACCGATAAAATCCGTTTTCTCAATACAAAGCTAAGCTTTCTTTCCTGTTCCTCTGCCGAGGATACTCTTTTCGAGTATTTTAAATCGACAGCCGACAAGGATGGCTATGCTACACTTCCTAAAAGTATGACTCTGCTCTCTCGTATGCTTGGTGTTTCCCGTGCCTCTCTTTACCGGTGCATCGACACTCTGATAGACAGCGGAAAAATACTTAAACAAAATAATATTATAAAGGTGATTAAAAATGAAAAAAATTGTTAGCTTTCTCTTGGCGGTTTTGATGATATTCTCTTTGACCGCTTGTCAAAATGACGCCACTTCTGAAGTTAAAAAACCAACAACCGCAACTAAAGTTGAATGCGACGTTTACGTGCTTCAAGGACCTACAGGCATCGGCGCTGTATCACTTTGGGACAAAGCTGAAAAAGGCGAAACCTCTATTGATTACAACTTTAATATGGTTGCCGCTAACGAGGACATCGTTGCAAAGGTTGTAAATGGTGATGCTGACATCGCCGCAGTTGCAACAAACGTGGCTTCTAACCTTTACAATAAAACAAATGGCAATGTTACTGTTTTGGCAGTTAATACATTAGGCGTTCTTAATGTTGTTACAAAGGATGAGAGTATCAAAACTATTGCTGATTTAAAGGGTAAGACAATTTACCTTCCCGGTCAGGGCGCAAACCCCGAATTTATCACAAACTACATCCTCGAAAAGAACAATCTCAAGGTTGGTACTGATGTAAAGCTTGAATTTGTTGGTGATGGAAGCGAATTGGTTCCAAAAATCGTTGCTGACAAAGAAAACAAGGTTGTTGTAATCGCTCCCCAACCTGTTGCAACCACAATCACAGTTCAGGATAAAAACGCAAAAATCGCTATCAACTTAAATGATGAATGGGATAAATGCACCGATACAAATCTCGTAATGGGCTCTGTTATCGTAAATAACACCTTCTTAAAGGAAAACCCTGATGCAGTTAAAACCTTCCTCAAGGATTATGAGGAATCTGTAAAAGCAGTAAATGCTGACCCAAAAACAGCCGGTACTCTTTGTGAAAAGTATGGCGTTGTACCGAAGGCTGCTATTGCTACAAAAGCTATCCCCTACTGCAATATTGTATGTCAAACAGGAGATGAGTTGAAAACTAATCTTTCGGCTTATCTTAAATTCCTCTTTGACCTCAAGCCCGCTTTAGTAGGCGAAAAATTACCGGAAGACAACTTCTACTATGGTAATTAAGTTTTTTAAAAAAGCTGCCATACTGCTTTTTTGGATAGCGGTGTGGCAGCTTGCTGCGTATTTGGTAAATCTTGAAATGATTTTACCGACACCGCTTTCAACCTTTAACGCACTAAAAGCGCTTGTTGTGACATCGGAATTTTACAAGGCTGTTTTTCTCTCACTTTTCCGCATTGTGTTGGGCTTTGTTCTCGGTGTATTTGTCGGATTTTTGGGTGCTGTTATCTCGAATAGGTTAAGTCTTATTTCCGAGGTTTTTGCACCCATAATAAAACTGCTTCGGGCAGTTCCGGTTGCTTCATTTATCATTATTGCATTTTATTGGTTCAAATCGAGCGAGGTGCCTACACTTATTTGCTTTCTTATGGTAATGCCGATGATTTGGTCAAGTGTAGAAACCTCACTTAAAAATATCGATAAAAAATATCTCGAGGTGGCACGTGTTTATAAATTAAGCGCTACAAAAACCTTTTTTGGTCTAAAGCTTCCGATTATAATGCCGAATTTGCTGACAACAATGCTTACCGCCTTGGGCTTTGCTTGGAAATCGGGAATTGCAGCAGAGATTATATGTATTCCTCCCGATTCACTCGGCGGCAACATTCAGGCTTCAAAGAACGTTTTGCTGACAAATGAGGTATTTGCCTTAACCTTGGTGGTTATTTTCCTGTCAATAATACTTGAAGGTATCGTAAAATTCGGTGTTAGGAGGATTTTAAATGATAAAATTGACTAATGTTGAATTTTCTTATGACAAGAATAAAAATGTGATAGACAACTTCTCACTCGAAATTAAAAAGGGTGATAAAATTTGCCTTTTTGGCGAAAGCGGATGTGGTAAAACCACCATTATCAATTTGATAATGGGACTGCTTAAAGCCACAAAAGGCAAAATAGAAATGGATAAACACTTGAGAGCATCGGTTGTGTTTCAAGAAAACCGCCTCTTCCCTTTTATGACAGTGCTTGAAAATATAACCTTTCTGGGCGCTGATGAAAACACCGCCAATGACAATTTGAGAGCACTCGGAATAGAAGAATATAAAGATGAGGATATCTCGGTACTTTCGGGCGGAATTGAAAGAAGAGTGGCAATTGCTCGTGCTTTAAGCCAAAAATTTGACTATTTAGTTTTGGATGAACCTTTTACAGGGTTAGATATGGAAAATATCGAAAAAGCGGCAAAAAGAATTTTAGAGGTTGTCGGCGACAAACCGATAATCCTGATAACCCACTCAAAAGAAGAAGCCGCACTTTTAAATGCAAAAATCATTGAATTATAAATCAAAAGAGCCATTACCTTATTTGGTAATGGCTCTTTTGATATCAGATGGAAGCTTTCCTGTGTATTGTTTAAAGGTTTTTGAAAAAAAGGAGATATTATCGAAACCGCACTTCTTTGCAGCAGTCGCCACAGGACAACCCTCTTTAATCAAAAGTGTAGCATTGTAAACTCTTAAATTGTTCAAATACTGAAAAACCGTTTGATTAGTGTATTTTTTAAATAATATACTAAAATTGTATTTATCACGTGTAATTTCATCAAGAGAAATCTTTTTACTATAATTTTGTGTTAAATATGTAATTGCGCTTCTGACTTTGTCGTTATTTTTGATTTTAACCTTACCCTCACGCTCAACATTGAAATTAGTGGCAAGTTCTATCAGAATTTGCAAGATAACAGCATTAAGCCTTGCTTTTTTGAACGCCTCATTTGAACTGCGGTAAACTGACTGCAGGTCGTGAAGGGTTCTGATTATTGTCATATTAGATATATCGGCTTTAAATTTAAGTGAAGAAATATCAATCCCCATATTCATACAAAACTCTTTGCTGATTTTAAGCGAGGTATATTTAAGACCGCCTTCGTTTATGATTAGCTTAATATCCATAGGATTAAAGAGAATTACATCATTACGTGAAAATCTGAATTTTTCACCGTTTGATATAACATAACCTCTGCCCTCATCGCAAATAATAATTTCAAGCATATCCTCAAAACCCGCCGGCAGATAGTTCAATTCATCAAGTACCGCTTTTTCGTATTCCAATATAAAATCTTGCATTTTATCCTCCGAAAAATGAGTATTATAATTATAATTTTCCGCAATTATTTTAGATAAATTATTTAATTACTATAATATAATGTTATTATAACATACAAATAATCATTTAGCAATACTAAATTTAATTAAAAAAGTCAGAACCCCTCGTACGACCGAAAGTCCTGACTTTTTAATTGTATAAATATAATCGGAAATGCTACATTATTGTGTATATTATTTCGCCACTACCCTCAATTAGTGTGTCACATTCATTTGGAATAAATACGCAATCGCCTTTTTTGAGAGTCAGCTCCTCATCCTGATATTTTATATTGATTTTTCCATCAAGCACTAATACACTTGAAGTTTCGTTTTCTATTTTTATTTCACCATCAAGGTCAATTTTATATGTTTTGAAATACTCACAAACACCAAGCTCTCTGCACTTGCCGAAGGACAAGCTTGTTTCCTTACCTGTTTTTCCATACGGTATTGTCGGAATAACAGTTTCGGTGACATCTATCGCTTTGTCGATATGAAGCTCTCTCGGCTTACCATCAGCACCGAGCCTTCCGTAATCGGATACACGGTAGGTGGAGTTGGAATTTTGCTGAATTTCAGCTATAAGTATTCCCTCACCTATTGCGTGGAGGGTTCCGGCTTCAATGAAGAATACATCGCCCTGTTTTATAGGCACATAATTTATAACCTCATCAAGCGTATTGTTTTCTATACGTTCTCTAAACTCGGACTTGCCAATGTTCCTTTTAAAACCGTATGCAAGTTGTGCACCTTCGAGACAATCGACAACATACCACATTTCAGTTTTGCCAAATTCGCCCTCATTTTTCAAGGCATATTCATTGTCGGGATGAACCTGCACCGAAAGCTTTTGCTTGGCATCAATAAGCTTTATAAGTATCGGAAATTTTTCTTCATATCCCCAAAGCTTTAAAGCCTCATCAAAGCTCTTTCCGGCGAACTCTCCGTTTATAATAGTGTTCGTTCCATCCTTGTGACAAGCGAGCATCCACCCCTCTGCCGCAATCTCCTTTTCTGTTTCAAACCCAAAATCATCTTTAAGGCGTTTTCCGCCCCAAAGATAATCTTTAATAACCGGCTTCAGTAATAACGGATATTTTTTCATCTTCTCACCTACTATTAAAAATAATGCGCTCATCGCTTTTATTAAAGTGATTTCTCAAGCTACCATAATAATACTACATATCTTCTTTATTTGCAAGCAATCTTTTTTGTTTGCTAAATAAGGACATGTAATCTTGATTACAATATTATAGTATCATAATTTACGATTATTTCTGCGTTTTATATTCATTTTCAACAATATACTGTTATTTAATTCACACTTTACTGCAAACAAATGAAACTGAATACAAAACGAAAGCCGAGTGCATCGGGTGAAAATGCTCTCGGCTTTTGTTTTTATGTATAAATCAAACCAGATGCTCCTACACACCTAATTCTATTTATATAATTTTTTGCGTTTATGCACTAATTAAAAAACGTTTTTTCACAATTGTTCTTACCCTATACAAATGTTGAAAATGTAGGGTTTCAACCATATCTACCAACAACAGTATTATTAAATGTTTATGCTACATTCCAAATTGGCAGTAGAATCGTGTCCTATGAAGAATTTGATTTTTCCTTTGCTGTCAATAAGGTTCATATTCATATCGTAATACTTAAAAGCGGTTTTATCAACAGTTAAGATGACCTTTTTGGTTTCGCCGGGATTCAATTTAACTTTTGCAAATGCCTTTAATTCCTTCACAGGTTTTGCTCTAACTGCTTTTTCAGTATGTGTATAAAGTTGTACTGTTTCTTCTCCGGAAACACCACCAATATTTTCGACTTCCACTTCCGCCATTATTTTATTTCCTTTATCAAAAAGGTTGAAGTTCTTATATTTGTATTCGGTATAACTTAGACCATATCCAAAAGGAAATAACGGAGTGAGCGGAGAATCCATATATTTGCAACTATGTCTGATTTCTGATGTGGGTCTGCCGGTAGATACGTGATTATAATATATCGGACATTCTCCTACTGTATTAGGAAATGTCATAGTCAAGCAGCCACTTGGATTATAATCTCCGAAAAGAACATCACAAATACAGTTGCCCGCTTGAGTGCCTAAATGCCAAGCTTCTACCACAGCATTAGAATTTTTGCAAGCATCAGGAATAGAAAGAGGTCTTCCATTAAATAAAACTGTTACTAATGGCTTCCCTGCCTGTTTAATAAGAGATAACATCTTATCTTGTTTGCCGTGTAAACCAATATTCGAAAGCGAAGATGCTTCTCCGCTCATATCTTTATATTCACCGACAGCTGCTACTATAACATCTGAATTCGCAATGGCTTTTTCAAGTGCAGCCTCATCAAGCTTTCCGCCTACCGTGCAACATTCTTCATAGGAAACGGATATTCCTCTGTTTGCAAATCCATCTAATAAGCTTACGCACTCTTCACCTATGCCCATAGCAGGCCAAGTACCAAGCATTTCTTTGCACTTGTTTAGCTACTATTTCACCATTATGGTAAATAGAGATTTTCAAAAGTAGAGGTTTGTTTGTCGTTTGACATTTTTTAAATCGTAATTTAGACAACAAATCCACAAATTTTACATTTATTTTCCTATAATAAAATTTCACATATTTCAAAAGATAATATTGCAAACGCAAGAAATATTTAAGGAGAAATTTTGAAATGGCTAAGAATGTAGTACCCCAGGCTAAAAACGCACTCAATCGTTTTAAGATGGAAGCTGCTAACGAGGTTGGCGTTAACTTAAAGGAAGGTTACAACGGTGACCTTACTGCAAAGCAGGCTGGCTCTATCGGCGGTCAAATGGTTAATAACATCTGTCCTGTACGACATATGAATTTCACACGCAACTACCGCACTGTAAACGGCCACCAAAAGCAGTTTACATATAGTTTTAGGTTGGTAGTGTAATACAATATTAAATTATAAAAGCAGTTGTCCTTATCTTAAATGGCAACTGCCGCAAAAATTAAAATGGAAAAATGTACTCTTTTGAATCGAGATAATAATTACCATTTTATGACAAAAAGATTTGATAGAGGTGACAATGGTGAAAAAGTCCATATGCAGACACTTGGTGCAATAGCTCATTTCGACTATAATATGCCTAGAGCACATAGTTATGAACAAGCCGTCCAAGTTATGCAAAAGCTTAGACTAAAACAAAGCGATGTGGAACAGTTTTATCGCAGAATGGCGTTCAATATTCTTGCGCAAAATCGTGATGACCATGTAAAAAACATATCTTTTCTAATGGATAAATCAGGCACTTGGCGATTGTCCCCTGCATATGATATCACTTATGCATATAACCCTACAAACAAGTGGCTGTCACAGCATCAAATGACAATGAACGGGAAAGGTGATAATTTTACATTGGCTGATTTCTATGAGGCCGGACTAAACATGAATTTATCCAAAGCTAAAATAAAAGCTATTCTCAATGACGTTCTTGAAGCAATAGATAGGTGGGAAGAATTTGCCGTTCAAGCCAAGATTCCTGAGCAAAAGACGCTTTTCATAAAAAAGAAACTGTTATTAGCCTGCGAACCAATATCAATTTAATACCAAGGAGTTTTTTATTATCTACTCCTCGCTAAAAAAACTATTTTTATTCCCCCTGTAAAACAGGGGGTTAACTTTGTCACAGACAAAATAAAAGCCAAGCGCATTGGGTGAAAATGCTCTTGGCTTTTATTCTTCCTGTTAATAAAAAATCAGATGCTCCTACCTACCCGATTTTATTTATAGGAATTTTTTTATTTATAACCCACGAATAAGATTTCATTCGTTGTTTTTAAAAAAACTGTTTTATACACCTATAACCACGGTGTTATGCCATCTTTAAATATAGAAACTTTTGTTTATACCAAAACTTACGGGATTATAATATTATTTCTGCCCACTTCAAGCAGATAATCACCTTTTTTAATAAGCTCAGCTAACTCAAAGCTGTCTTTCGGAAGATATGCGCCCCTTAAAGCCGAAACGCCTTCATGGTTTTGATTGCGGTGATGAAAATCCGACCCCGCAGTTATAATCGAAATATTATTCTCATCGGCATAAACCGAAGCGAGTCCCACTTTTGAATTATGTCCCGGGTGCAAATTATAAACTTCCATTCCGTCAAGAAGAGCCGGGTCAACGGTTTCCATGCCATCTCGCATCGGGTGAGCCTGAATAAAAGCACTGTTAGGCATAGCGTATGTTTTTCTGAAATTTTCAATACCTAAAGGCAGCAAATCATAAATTTCTGATAGCATTTTTTTATCCACACCAAAAACAAGATAATCATTGTTATTCTCTGTGAATCTTATTTCCGCACCGAGATAAACCTTTAAACCCAATTCATCACCATATCTTTTTGTCTGCTCAAAATCATTCATAAAGGAATCGATATATTTCTCTTTTGCTTCATTTCCTTGATACATAAAATGATTTGTTATCGTAACAGCATCGTACCTCAACTTTTTATAAGTCTCGACCATATCTTTTGGACTTATCTGACTGCAACCACTCACAGGGAATGTATGTGCATGCAGTTCAATCTGATATTTATACTGTGATAAAAGTTCACTTTTCAATTCTTTTAAATTCATAATAAACACCTGCTCATCAAAATAATAACTATAACATTTCCGAAACATCAACGTATTCGTGTTTGACCGATATTACGCCTTTTTCATTTATACGAAGTACAGTTCCGCCGTTAATTTCAGGCTCCCAATAACTGCCACATCCTGTTTTTGTGCCGAAAATAAAACGTACACCTTTATGCTTCACAACCCAATTATTCACGTGGTTATGACCACAAAGGATGTTTTTTGTAGAACCTAACTCGCATATTAAATTAAACGCTCCCTCATCTTCTGGGTATGCGCTTATTGGCTCATGAAAAACTCCGTAAGAATCTTCATATCCCTTGTTCCACATATCCGAAGAATAACTGTCAGCGAGACTTAATGATTTATCCGGATTCGGATTTTTAAATGCCGCCTTTGCCGCCGCAAGATAAGCATTTATCGGAATATGTGTGATAAGAGTTGTATCATTGCAACCGATTTCTTTAAGCTGTGATATTTGTTCTTTATACCAACAGAGTTGTTCCGGTGTTAAATATCCCCAAGCCTGATTGATTCCGCAATCATTTTCTTTATAATAAACCCTATCGTGAGTGTCCATTAAAATTATACCCTCGGCATTCTTACCATTTTTCTCAACAACAATAACGCAGTTACTGTTTCCGAGTGATGAATCGCACTTTTCAAAAATAAAAAATTCGTGCTTCATATATTCATCAATAACCTTTTGTACCACCTCATCGCCATCTTGATTATCGTGATTGCCAAAGCATACTGTCCACGGAATTTTAATGGAATCAAAATAATCGGCAAATTTTTTATATGAGTGGAAATCATCGGCATATGATAAATCACCGCTCAAAGTAATCAAATCGGGAGATACTCTTTCTATCAGGGTTTCTACCGTGTTTTTGAAAATCTTACCTGTCTTGTTATTTTCATCCCACTCCTCAATTTTTAGTTGAGGGTCTGTAAGATTTAAAAGACAAAAATCCTGTTCACTATTATTTATAAGCTTAATCATAAACTATTTCCTCGCCTTATAATTATTTGAAAAATAATCCGTTCTGAACAAATGAATAATCATCTGTCCAATTACGATTTATACCATCACCCCAACCCCAAATATTTGTCTTGTGGAAGAAGTAAAAAGGCAAAGCGGTATGTGTTTCACCCTCGGTAAGATGAAAAGGACCGAGCAAATTCCTAAGACTGCCTGTGAGTGTGATTTTTACCTCATTTTCGCCCTCTTTTACAAAATCGGATATATCGACTGTATAAGGCTTCCAGAGTATTTTATCGATAGCATTGCCGTTTACACAAATATCTGTAACAATACTCGGTAACTGTGAAAAAGCAATAACCGTATTTTCAGCCTCTTTGGATGACAAACAAATAGTTTTGCTTAAGGTAATACTTCCTGCAAAAAAAGGAAATCCCTGTGTTTCAAGTGAGCCATCTAAAACAGCAGAAGGTGTTTTGTCAAGATAAAAACCGCCCTTTGTTTTTACTGCATTGCGCTCAATATATTCAAATTCGTAATCTGCATAGACGCCGAAATCACCCTTTAAATATACCGCCTCAATTTCCGTATCATAAGTAAGTCTATTTTTTATAGATTCAAAATATTTCAAGTCATCTAACAGCCTATATGTAGCTTTGCTTTGCTTAAAATCACACAATAGGCAGAGCTCATTTTCGCCGTTTTTAAGATATTTGTAAATATCAACCGTTTTAAAGCACGGGTCGTGTTTAAAGCCCGTTACAACATTTTCCACGCTTTCACCATTTAAGAAAATATCAAATATATCGGGTGTTTCGAGCATCAGCTCGCAATAACTGAAGGAAAGCTCTTTAATATTGAAACGAAATACTATTTTCGCTTTAATCTCTTTTCCAAAGTCGCACAGCTTTTCTTGAACATCGCTTATCGGTATGTTTTCACAAAGCAGTTCACCGTTTACGAACAAATCGCAATAATCAAGAGTAAGCGAATTGCTGTCACTCTTTGAAATCTGCCACTCGCCTTTGAGCTTTTCTAAAATATTAGTTTCTTTCTTATCATACTTAGGTTCAGCTGATTGTATATTCTCGTCATCATAGACAAACAGAATCATACTCGAACTTGAGGGTATTTTACTCTTGATTTTAAGGTCATCGCCGCAATTTTCAAAATAAACAGAGGTAATTTCACCGTTCTTTGCATCAAAAAGCTTGGCACTTTTTCCCTTTAACTTAACTGTAACCTCATTATCGTTACTGCTGAAATTGCAGATATAATACATCGTCATTGACATATTGCTGAAGTGCCTAACGGTTGAACGGATAAATTTTCTTTCCGTATCCTTGATTTGAGCCCAAATCGAGCGGCAATCCTCGGGTATTACTTCGGCTATATGTCCGCAATCTGCTTTGACACAGGTTTTGGCAAAATCCGTTATCTCACTGGATTTAACACCATCTAAATACTCAGGTATTTCACCTGTGAAAATAACTGTGCCACCCTGTTTTCTGAACTCTGCAAGCATATTAAAGGTGTTTTTATCAAGGCATTTTGCCGGTGGTACAATCACAACCGAATAATTTTGTTTGCCAATAACAAACCTTCCGTTTTCCACATTACCGTGGCGTTTTATAATTCGGCTGTCGCCCAAGTGATACTGTAGCTGTGAATCCTCTAATTCGTTCATTACAGCGGTCATCTTTTTAGCGTAAGCATCTGTTTCACTTCGGTTATCGGACACAAGCCAACCGGATTCTATTGTGTGAAGGACAAGAATATTGAAATTGACCTCACCCTCTGCTATAAGCCACCCGATACGGCTTACCATATCGTTAAATACCTTGTAATCATTCCACCAAGGCTGATGCCTAAAAAGCGAAGCAGGATAGTCACGCTTACGAATACCTCTTAAAGAATAGCTCTCAAGATGTTGACATAAAAAGTTTATGCCGTGTACCATTTGATGCTCGTAAAGACGTCTTAAATCCTCAAAGCTCACGTTCCAACCGCAAGCCGCAAATGTTTCGGATAAAATTTGCTTTTTGCCGAGCTGATTACAGACAGAGGTTAGTTGCATTTCGGTTTGAACCGAAGGCATACCACGACACAAATGGTCCATACCGGGAATATCCATAAACTCATAAGAAGGCATACAAGAACCGTTTGCCAAAATGTGCTCGTAAAAATCCTCTTCAAGCACCATATGTCCTGTAAGCTTGGTTTTGTTATCTCTACACCATTTACCGATTACTCCCATAAAGCTGTCGGTGAAAAGGTCACGTACTATTTTCCAAAATCTGAAACGAAATTCCTCATAACCCTCAATTCTGTAAAACAGCTTTGGTAAATGTTCTCTTATCGGCTCACCGTATATCTTTTCATACTCTTTTTCCAGATTAAATGACCACGGTATTCCATTTCTTGATGCCTGGGGTTCATCGGTAAAAAAGCCTCTCATTTTTTTGAAATCGCCTTTAAGCTTTTCCTTGTATTTTTCGTGGGTAGATTTTAAAAATTCACCTATAACCTCACCATTCATCGTGTCAACATAAAAGGGATTAACATCAAAATAACAATGATATATTTTTTCGCCTACTGTTACATTTGACAATGTAAACTCATTTTTAACAGGCTCATTAACCTCGACACATCTTAAATATTTTTGCTGATATTTAAGCCCCTTGCCATTTACTGCGCCGTTGCCAAAGCCACTCGGCCAACCGTTTTCATCGTAACCGAAAGCCAACATACCTAACTTTTCACCCTCGTCTATCGAGGCCAAAACATTTTCGAACCATTCATCAGACAAATATTCCGTTTGAAGACCGCCTCTTGCGTGCATAAAAAATCCGCCAAGACCTGCTTCGTTCATCTGTCTTATTTGCTTTTTTGTTTCCTCAACATCTAATTTCTCATTCCAAGACCAAAACGGTGCCGGTCGATACTTTTTCGGTGGATTTTTCAGTATTTTTTCAAAATCGGTCATCTTGATGAACTTCTCCTTTAAAAATTATTTTTTAAAGCGCAATGTTTTAATTTCAAATGGCTTGAAATTAAGGTTGATACAATTATTTTTTGATTCTATCGGCTCATCGTTATATTCGAGCATATCTGTTTTGAAAACAGCTTTTACACCCTTGTTAAATGTTAAATTACAAGGAGTATATGACCCTTCTGTTTCATAAATTCGGGCAATAAATCCGTCGCCGTCCTCGGCAGGCTTTATTGTTTCAATAATGACATTATCAGCATCAATGCTCAAAAGTGAACCAAAACCATCGCTGCTTGCAACTCCGTCAAAAGTAAGAACAGGATAGTTCAGTTCATAAGAAGGCTTAATAACCGATTCTGTAGAAAATGCCGATTCGTGAACAAGCAAGGAATAGGTGAACTTGTGTAATCCCTTGTCTGCAGTTGGATCAGGGCGAATACCGCCTCTATGCAGAGTAAGGCGAATGTCATTATCGCTTACCGACACGCCATATTTACAGTCATTAAGAACAGCAACACCAAACCTTGTATCTGAAAGGTCAGTCCACTTGTGATTACAAACCTCAAACTGTGTTTTGTCTGTTCCATAATTTTCGTGAGTGGGTCTTTTAATATTACCAAACTGGGTTTCAAATCTCGCCTCGTTTGACAAAACATTAACCTTGAAACCAACCTTTAAAAGAGATTGAGGACTATTCCAATCCACTATCGATTCGAAATCAATACGTGGGTTGTCCGAGTAAAAAACAATATCCTGTGAAAGCGTGGAATCTCCAAATTTATACTTGACACGAATACGAAGCTGTAATGCACCAATAGACACAACCTCACTCGAAACACACTCTAAAACGGGTCGCATTTTTTGTGCTTGGTCATAATCGATGTCCCAATTTTCCCAAATACAAGGAATATCCTCACCAAAATAGAGGGTGTTAAGCGGAGCATTTGCGTCATTTACTACTTCTAAACCACGTTTGGTTTTATAAGAAACAAAACGTCCCTTTTCCATTATTACATCGGCATAAGGAGTTGAAATTCTGTTGCCATCTACAACGAAAGGACAGTCGGCCTCCTTTGCGGTTCCCGATTTAATCGTGGAAATTGAGAATGCAGGTAATGTAATACCTGAAACTGCAGTACATTTATCGCCGTAAATATCGGTATATTCCTGAACAATACAGTCATCGGGTATAAAGCTTGTGTTTTTAAGTATAATCTGGTCGTTTCTTTCAAAAGAAAGTGTATTACATACTGTCTTTTCCGATGACTCATCGTTAAATAACCGGTTCATACCGGAAGTCAGCTCAGCAATCGCATTTTTATTTTCATAAATTGCAACATCGTGAGCATCAGCTATACAGGTTCCGGGCAAAATATCGTGGAACTGATTTGTAAGCAAGGTTCTAAGCGCTCTGTCTTGTATTTCTTTAGCAAAGCTATCTGTCGCAACCGATAAGAACTCAAAATTATGAATTGCCTTTTCTAATTCACGGTTTGTCCTCTTTATTTCGTGCATCTGGGTTAGTGTTCCCCTATGCAGTTCAAGATACAATTCACCCGAAAATACAGGCAGATTTTTCGCAGTTCTTTCAAGTTTATTCATAAAGCTACTTACAGTTGTGCTTTCAAGCTTTGGCATCCCTACCATATCCTTAATGAGTTTTTCACTCTCAATCATAGAATAAGCAGGTCCACCGCCGCCATCGCCAAAACCGTATGATAGAAGCTTCATATTTGAAACTTCGTGATGCTTTATGGATTTAAGTGCATTGTTTTTAACATCTCTGACATCAGGCCAAGCATGTGTAATATTAAAATGAGTCAGCACCTCACTACCATCGATACCCTTCCAAATAAACGAATCATGTGGAAAAGTGTTTGCCTCATTCCAAGAAAGCTTTGTTGTTAAGAAATATTTAATACCACAGCCTTTAAGAATTTGGGGAATTGCGGCTGAATAACCGAACGTGTCAGGTTGCCAAAAACTGTCAGCCATATAGCCTAAATTTTCTTTTGTATAACGCTGTCCGAGTAAAAACTGTCTAACAATATACTCACCTGAAGGGATATTGTTGTCGCACTCGACCCAAGCGCCACCGTTAGGCTCCCATCTACCCTCTTGCGTTCTCTTTTTTATCCCTTCGTAAATATCGGGATAATATTTTTTCATCCAATCAATGTAAACTACCGAACTTTGAATAAAATGATAATCGGGATAAATCTCCATAAGCCTTAAAGCATTTGAAAAGGTTCTTGCTGCTTTATGTAGTGTCTCACGAACAGGCCAGAGCCAAGCAGTATCAAGATGGCTGTGACCAATAAGACCAACATATCCTAATTCTTCACCATCATTACTTTTCTTTGATGTTACACCTCTTAATATCGCATTAGCTTTTTCAAGAGAGGAATGCCAATCATCTAAAAACTCCTCGGGGTTCTGAGGCAAAATTTTGAAAATCTCACAAAAGGCATTAACCGCCCTTGCGTGTTGTGCAGAGTTCTCATCATAGCAGTCGATTATCTGGCTTACAACTCTGTGCAAATTCAAAAATTCTGCAACAGCTTCATCACAAATAACAATATCCAAGGAATTGAAGGTGCGAGAAAAACTTGCCGGATAAAAGCTCCACTTATCCACTTCACCATTGGTAAACGGTGAGGTTCCAAGTACCTGATGACCTGCATAACATTCTATTGCAATTTCAAACGTCTCTCCGCTTTTAGCGTTAAGGGTTAAGGGCTGAACCTCGTGCAAGCGATTATCAGAAGGAATATCGGGGCATCTATCGAATATTCCCGAAGCTTTACCATCCAAAAACAGCAAGCCCTCAACAAGATCTACATCAGGTCTCAAAAGAAGCTTTTTACCCTCAAGCTCTTTTTTTACGGTATAGCTTGAACGAATCCAAGCATAGCCAAATTCAGTACCCCATTTATCCCCCGATTTCACCTTTTTCCAATTATCTTTCGGCATTTCAGTTTTAAATTGTGAACGTTCCATAGGAGAATTTTCTGGCGGTGCGATTTCGGATATTTCACAGTCAAGCTCTGTCACCTTATTATATAAAAACCTTCTATACTGACCGTACAATCGCATAACCTTATCAATCGTTTTTCTAGTATAAGCTTCCATAAAAAACTCCTCCTTTAACTATTGAAAAAATAGCCTTCTACCTCTGCACACAAATAATGATAAATCGGCAAATGCAGTTCTTGTATCTTGTAGGTTTCATTTTCAGGCACACAAATAGAAATATCGGCGCTTTCTTTGAGCTTTCCGCCCGTATTGCCTGTAAGACCAATTACTTTAATGCCCAAAGCCTTTGCAACCTTCACTGCTCCAAAGACATTTTTAGAATTTCCCGATGTGCTTATTGCGATAAGTATATCGTTTTTTCTGCCTAATCCCATTAAAGCTTGTGCATAGATTAGTTCAGGGTCAACATCATTACAAAATGCAGAATTTAGTGCAGTAATTGAAGGAAGGGCAATTGCAGGCAAACTGCCCTGTAATTTTGAAAGCAATTCATCATCAACAAGATCGCAGTTTTTTTTCATTTCCGCCTTGTTTTCTTCGCTCAAAGGACGCTTTTTTAAAAAGCCTTTCATAAGCTCACCGACAATATGGTCACTGTCGGCACAACTGCCGCCATTACCGCAAATCAGTACCTTGCCTTCATTTTTATAACACTCTATTAAAGCTTGTTTTGCTTTTTCTATATCTGTTTTACATACTTCAAGTATAGGATATCTTTTTAATAATTCATTTAACATCAGTTAATCACCTCATAACAGTGCTGTTGCTATTGCAGCATAGTCACCGACATTTTCGGAAAGCTTGGCAGGTACTACCTTACAACAATTTGCAGAAAACCTGAGTGCCTCTTTTTCAATAACTCTTTTTGCAGGTTCCCATAAAAGATTATGGCTTCTTGCAAATATACTTCCTATAACAACAACTTCAGGATTTAGAATATCAATTAAAATAGATAACCCTTTGCCTAAATATTCACCACAGGTTCTATATACTTCTATCGCTGTTTTGTCGCCTGCGTCAGCAGCATCTGCAATAGTTTTTGCAGTGACCTCTTCCTGTGTCATTCCCTTTTCAAAATACATAGGACATTCACCGGACTGCAGCTTTTCAAGCGCCATTGTATAACCAAGCTGTGATATTCCGCCACCACTGCAAAAGCCTTCAAAGGAGCCTGCTTTTCCATATCCGACGGGACCGAATTTATCGAGTCTTATATGACCTACCTCACCGGCATTATCGTTTGTTCCACAATAAAGCTTTCCATCAAGAATAAGACCTGCTCCAAGCCCTGTGCCAAAGGTCATAAAAATCATATTATTTGCACCCTTGCCTGCGCCAAATTTCCATTCTGCAACAGCACAAGCATTTGCATCGTTTTGCAGTTTTACAGGCACACCGTAATGTTTTTCAATTTGCTCAACAATTTTAACATTGTCCCATCCCGTAAGATTTGGCGGTGACATTATAATGCCTTTTTTAGAATCCAAAGGTCCTCCGCAGGATATACCTATTGCATCCGGCTTACAGTCCAAAATACCATCAGCCAAAGCAATCAGTTTGTCAATTATCTGCACAGGTGTCAACTTAGAATCTGTTGCACATTTTTCTTTTTTCAGAAGCTTTATATTGCTTCCGTCCCACTCGGCAGTAATAACAGCACATTTTGTTCCGCCAATGTCAAAACCTAATACTTTCATAACTCTTGTCCTTTGCAACTTTTTATATTCTAATGATAACACAAATTTTTAAAAAATAAAACTATTTAATGTTTTTTCTGTAAAAAAATTATATTAGTAAAAATGGTCAGCCGATTTCAAACAGAAATACGACCGACCACCTTCTAAAATTAACGTTTTGAACGCTTTTTATAAATTATTACACCTGTTTCACAAGCAATAACTACAAGGCCAATAATACCGAATAACAAGTATTTCAGATTAAATGATTTTTCACTTCCGACAGAATTTGCGTCTTCATCTGTGAGTGCATCTTCGCCCTTGTCAGCCGCCTTAAAGCTTGCAACCAATGTAATGGATTTGTTAACGGGAGTATTCATATCATACTCTTTTCCGTCTTCTGTAAGCCATTTTTCAAAGACAAAGCCATCCTTAGTCGGTGTGTCAAATATATCGGCATGCTCTCCCACAAAAACATTAAGTCGCTTATACAAAACACCATCAACCATCAATAAAACAGGGATAGTGCGTTTCTGGAATTTAGCTTTTAAATCAGTGTCAAGATAAACACCTTCAGTTTCAAAATCCCATTCCTGTCCAAACTCGGTAAACCATCCCATAAAGAGTCTCTCGCCCTTATTTGCAAGTTTTCCGTAAGATTTCACTCTTTCTCCACGTAAAACCTTTACAGATTTCAACACTTTATCCCCATTATAGAATGATACTGTTTTGTAAATATCTATGTTGCGTAAAACACCGGTATTGGGCATGCCTTGGAAGAATACATCTGAACCTTCGATATTAGCTCTGTTATCGAATTCTTCAAAAATCAGTTCGCCGTTCAAATAAACCGTGAGCACCTTTACGCCCTTATAGCCCTTGTTGTTAAGTACACGAACACCAATTTCAAACTCGTACTCTTGACCGCCTATAATATCAGTATTAAGCTTTAAGGTTGGCAATCCTCCATCAATACCGCTCGAATAAACAGAAATTGTATCAAATTTAGTAAAGTACAGCTTTGCAAAGTAGTTTTCATCCCAACGCGGTGAAAAGCTTACCTGAGGACCGTTTAACATATTTTCGGTCGGGATATAAATTGCCTTAAACACTCTACCACCGGTCTTTGCAGCTTTTCTGTAAGTATAGTTCTTTGTATTAGTTTCACTTACTTTTGAAACTTCAAAATCATTATAGATGCCAAGATCTCTTAAGCTTATTTCGTCATACGGGTCAAAGCTGTAGGCTTCAAATGCAGCGGTAACCTTCATATTTGAATATACCTTGCCTGTAAAGAGTCTGCCATCTAACTTCCAACCCATAAACACGTGTCCGGGCTTTTGCGGTTTAGGCAGTTCATCGAGGGTTTTGCCCACTCCAACACGATAAGTAAGTGTTTTTCCGTCAACAACGGCAGTAATTACTTTTACATTTGCAAAATGAGCATATAAGCTCATGTCGTTATATACACAGTCTGCATTTTCATCCCAAGGAGTTCCGCCTGTTTTTGCGGTGTACCAGCCTGCAAAAGGAAGTCCGTTTTTAGGAGCAGGTTCCTTTACCTTGGGCAAAAGGTCGCCACGTTCAACCGTATATGTACCTATAAGCTTGCTTCCGTTATAGAATTTAACCGTTTTATATACCGGCTTGTTTATAAGATACACAGAACCTGTTCCACCGTGGAAGTAGAACATATTTCCGCTTAGATCGGCTTGGCAACCTATGTGTTGAACCAACAATTCGCCATTTACGGTAACCTCTAAAATCTTTTTGCCTTCATAGCCCTTGTTTTTCATAACACGTAAGGCAAATTGAATATCATATTGCTTTCCACTTTCAAGAGACAGCATTTTTGACATATCTGGTGGAGACATAACACCGCTATAATAAATTTGAGACATTGTATTGCTTTGGAACCAAACTCTTGCAAAGCTATTTTGCGACCAGTCGTTTGTTAAAGCAATCTGCGGACCGTCACCGTTTTTCATATTACCTATAGGCTCGAGAATAAACTGAAGCAATCGTCCGCCACTTTTTGCGGTTTTTTCGTAAGTATATACCGTATTTGTTTGATTTAAAATCTTATTTTCAGTAATACCAAAATCTTTAAGGGAAACTGTGTCATAAGTCTCGTACTGAATATTCTCGAATTTTGCTGTCAGGGTGATATCGCTATTTGTATAGCCGTTATATTTCTTGCTTCCGTTATAGAAGCCTACAAAAAGCTTGCCCATAGCCTGAGGTGCTTCTGGCATAAAGTAAACACCGTCAAATGACTGATAGGTGTATTTCTTACCCAAAACGTCAACAGTAATTGTATTTGGCTTTTCGTTAGGTGTAGCCCCTTCATCAAGCAAAATATCCTTAATTCTTTCAATGGTTGTATTACTCAATCCGATATAGTTTGTAAGATAGTTATATACCGCTACCTGTAAATCATCGCTACCGCCACCATATTCTTGAAGCATTTGGCGATATGTGCCATCCATTGAAAGATTTCCGCTATATAAGTCAGCCGCTCTAAGTCCTATTGCACTAAAGGATGTAAGCTCGTACTCGGGACGAATATCATCATAGGAAACACCCAAAAGTCCATAAAGTAAGAATGCCAAGGTACCTGTTCTGTCAGCACCTGCAGAGCAGTGGAAATATACAGGATAACTGCTTTCAACTGCCAAAGCCTCGAACATAGCTCTGTATTGAGCAATCTGTTGCGAGTTCATATTGAATACATTTTGGTAATCTGCACCCTGTACATAATAAACATCAGAATCGTTCTCATCCCAAGGGGTGTAATCGTGATCCATACCACCTCTAAGCTCGATTTCAGAGTTCATTCCCAAATATTCAAAAACATAGCTTGCATCATCATCAAGATGTGAGGTAAATTCATCAAGTGCGGCACCACGATAGATAAGCTCATACTTAACCTTATCACCGTTTGCATTCACCTGACCGCCCAAGTCACGCATATTGATAACACTTCCGGCAGTAATATAGCGTACGGGTGTATTTACAACGGTAAAGCTGTCAACAGCACTGCTTTTTCCGGTGTCGTTACCGCTAACAAACCAATAATATGTTTTACCGGGAACAAAGATACCCACTTTATTCACGAGTGATTTACTTTTTGTTGTAACAATAAATGCGTTTTTAAATTCCTTGTTGTCGGCAAAATAAATAGTATAACTACTGTTTTTACCGCTATCGCTCCACTTGAAAGAAGTGTTCTGATAATCCTGATATTTGCGCTGTGCGTTAGCATAATATTCTTTTACAAAAGCGGTCTGACTTGCAGTTTCGGTCGATAGATAATCGTGTATCGTATCAGTATTAAGATAAATCTTTTCTTGCTCTGTAAGCTTTACAGCTGAACTTGAAGAGGGTACCTTAACAGTGTAAACTGCGTTTACAGTCATACTCTTGGTAAGACCAGTCACCTTGTGGCTTTCCCAAGTACCTGTTGCATTTGCAATTTTAGGAACAGCGGGTTCCTTACCGCTGACAGTCGGATTGCTTAACACAAAGGGAACCTTTTTAACAAGCTTTCCGTTTGCATAATAGGAAACAAAATATTCCTTTTCCTTATACTGTGCGGTAAAGGTTGTGTTTGCGGTTACTCTGTCGTTTTCGAAGTCGAAAATTTTACCAGTTGTTTCGTTTTTCCAACCTGTGAAAACATACTGATATCCTCCAGATGAGTAATTGGGTGCCGAAGGCGGTGTAATAAGACAGTTTTTACCTGTTGTTACACTGGAAATTGTGCCACCGTTAGCATTTTTAAAGGTAGCGGTTACCTCTTCTGTTGTAAATCTTGCATAAAGATTTATATTAGCAGTTAATTTTGTGTTTTTGAAATCGAATAATTTGCCACCGGTTTTTTCAGTGTACCAGCCAACAAAATATTGTCCGGCTTTTTCGGGGTCGGCAGGCTTTTTAGCGGTAAAGCCCTTTTGTGAAAGCTTATCAAGATAAAGCTCATTATCAACGTAATATTTAGCACGAAGCTCATCGTAGCCTACAATTTGTATTTCTTCAGTAGCCTCAACATAAATCTGTTTGCCACCAAGGGGTCTTGAAGCAGGATTTCCATAGAAAGAACTTACAATTTCACCATCAATTTTTAGATATATATAGTCCTTACCTTTATTAACACCCGAAGCTACACGTATTCTGCCCTGCTCCATAGCATACCAGGTATTGCTTTCAAAGGTATAGTTTTTTGTTCCGCTTGTGCATCCGTCAATTTCCCAGCCAAACATAATGCTTTTTTTCTGACCTTTAGAGATATATGCACGACAGAAACCACAGTTACCGCCTATATCGACAACCATTACCGAACCGTCCATGCTGCCTTCTTTAAGTTCACCTGTTTTTAATACATATTTTACAACTGTAGAATTAGTTGCAGAAGTCAGCTCTGCCGGATATGTATAGCCAAGATAATGCTCGTGTATTGTATCCTTGGCAACTCCACCGGGAATTATATCACCAAGGTTTATATAATCAATATCTGTCACATATTCATCAGGCTTTGCAAATCCCGAAAAGCCCTGTTTTGCAACGCCCTCATTAACAAAATGAACGGTATAAGTCATAGGGAACTTATTACCGGAATAAGCATCGTATCCACCGGGGGTCTGATAATGCTTTGTATATTTAGCTGCCTTTACTTCACCATCAATTTTAAGGAATACATAATCGTTGCCGTAATTAGGACCCGCTATTACACGAAGTCTTCCGAACTCAACATCGTGTTTGCCACTCGTTACAGGGCTTACTAGTTCACGCAAATCGTTAAATGAGCCCTGTCCTGGACAGAAATAAATTGCGTCCGGTCTGAACCAAACCATACAGTTTGCATTCCAATATGTATCGAGGGCAATTTTCCAGTCAATATCACTTGTTATATGGGCTTCCCAACCAAACTTAACAACAACCGAATATGTATCAGAGGTACCTTTATAGTTATAGCTGCCACTTTGAACCGGTGTCTTATAATCAGTGCCTGCCATACCCAAATCAGCAAGTGTTACGGTATCGTAATCCTCGGTAAAGGCTTCCGGTAAGGAAAGCAGGTCAATACCTACACTGATTTTTCTGATTTTTGCACCTGTAGGAAAGGTTGATGATGCACGTATTCTTGTAACTGACTTATTTTCCTGACTGGCAGAGTGAGGAACAGTAGCAAAAGAAATAATATAATGATACCAGCCATCATCTGTTGGCTCAACTATCATACTGAGTCCATTTTCTCCATCTCTCAAGGTGAAATCTGGCGAAACCTGTGTACTTCCGTCATATAATCTAAATCTGCAAACATCGGTACTTTGAATCAATATATTAAGGTCAAATTCTAGTGATTTACCCGACGAAACGTAATTTTCAACCGTTTCGGGTAAATTGTAATAACCTCCTCTGGTAACTGTCACACCTTCATCTGTGGTGTCAGCAAATACACTTTGCAAAGGCAGAATTATATTGCTTAACAAAAGTGTAAAAGCAAGAAACATTCCGATAATCATTCTTGATTTTCTGTTTTTAGCCATAATTATTACATTCACCTTTCGTAATATATTTTATAGTTAAAAATTGTAAAATTTAGTTAATGCTGATAATAACAGCGGAATAAAGATAATAGCTTATCTGCATTACGCTATCATTATAATTAGGGTGCCTTTTGGGGCATTTCTGCCCCAAAAGGTCGTAATATTGCATTAAAAATGCTAATTTTAAATTATCCTACATATCTTGCAACAAGTGCATCGAGTGCTGAATAATCGGTTGTGCCGTTGTGGAAGAAGCTGTAAACAGCCTTTGCACTCGGCTTTGCAGCATAAGGATCATCAAGGTCATCACCTGAACGATAGAAACCGTAATAGGTTTCTACAGGACTTGCGCCAACATCACCTGATACGTCAGCAAGCTTATAGAGGAATACTGTATCAACAAATGTAAGGTCGCTATCAAGCTTTTCGAGTGCCAAGCTTATAAACTTAGCTACCTTGTCTTCATCACGAGCTTCTCCGTCAGGGTCGTAAGTTGACATACCGGTCTCGCTAATCCATACTCGGCTGTCGCCATCGTTGTGTGCCTTAACTACATCGTAAGCTGTTTGAATGCGAGCAGCCCACTCATCTACTTTTGTCTGCGCAGTAGATTCCAAAATATATTCGGTATATTCTACATAAGCATGTAAATTGATAATTGTGAAGTAGTTATCAACTCTCTTATCAGCTACAACTCTGTTTGTCGGGTGAGTACCTGCCTCAATAGCCTTATAAAGCTCATCAAGGAAGCTGCCCTCAACGTGACTGTGATTTGTATCAACACTGATAGAAGGAGTAGTTACCTGATTTGCAGTATCTACAGATTTAACTGCACGTGATACATACCAGCAAAGGTCAGCCATTATACCGGCTTTTTCTACTGTGGTAAATGCATGAGATGCCTGTTCCTCTTCAGTTGCGTTCCAGCCAATACCGTATCTTTCGAGTCTGTTGCCGCCAACATTGGGCTCGTTGTAAGGCTCAAAGTACTTGATTTCGGGAACTTCTTGAGCTAAAGCCTTAAATGCTTCAGCATTTACAGTAAGCCATGCGATATAATTTCCTAAGTCATTTACAGGATCCGGAACTGTCTTGTTGTGGTTTTTCTCCGGATCGGAATAACCAAGAGGAAGTATAAATGAATCTGTTACATAAAGAATTTCATCAATTCCCTTTGCTTTAAGAGCAGCAACCATTGCCTTGAATTCAGCCATGTTAGCTTCATTCACTGCAACACCGCTTGATGTAGCATAGAACAAAGTATGAATAGGCTTGCTCAAACGGTAAGCAGAAGCGCCTAAAGTAGCCGAAGCGTCAGCGATGTACTCTGCTGTTTTTGTGCTGTCTTCGAGAAGATGCTCTTGTGTACCAAGGGTAAGAGAAGTTACTTTTACATAGCCATTGGCAGCTACTAAATCCTTCTTCATAGCGATAAGGTCAAGAATATTTACAGCGCCGTCAACATTGTAATCAGCAATACCTTCGGGCATTTCATCAACACTATCTAATTTCAATAAGATTCTCTTGAGAGCTGCCAAATCAGTTGCATTGATAACGCCGTCACCATTAAAGTCACCTGCTGATCCTTCGGGATCAATAGCTTGAAGCTTTTCTTTATAAGGAGCGATCTTATTTCCGCCGCCGCCACCCCAGAATGTGAGGAAGATTTCGTTGGAAATAGAAAGGCTTGCACTTCCGGGATTTGAAACATAATTTCCGTCTGCATCAACAACATCTGCTGCAACATAATCTTCTGCAATTAAGACATCGTCAATCTTCAAGTAAATATAATATTTACCGACATTGGGACCGTTTTTAACTTTAAGTCTTGCCATTTCAATATTATAATCACTACCTGTTACAAACGGATTTTCGAGAGCCACAGAAGGTCCATAACCGGGTCTTAACCAAATTCTGCCGTTAGCATATTCACTATCCGGTACATAATACTGCATACCGAACATATAAGCCATTTGCTCATTGGAAATCTTGTCAAAGCAGAGTTGGAAATTAGAAGCAGCATTAGCTTCTTTCCAACGGTACCTTAATATAGCAGAACCGGTCGGTGAAGTTTGGTTGTATGTGAATACACTGGTTTGTACACCAAATTCAAGCTCGGGAAGAGGATTACCATTTGCATCGATTAAATCACTATATTCTATTTCATCATAAGCTTCATATTCTTCTACAAAAGGTACGGGAGCGATCTTGTTTCCGCCGCCGCCTCCCCAGAATGTGAGGAAAATTTCGTTGGAAATAGAAAGGCTTGCACTTCCGGGATTTGAAACATAATTTCCGTTTGCATCAACAACATCTGCTGCAACATAATCTTCTGCAAACAACTCGCCGTTAATCTTAAGGTAAACATAGTATTTACCTGCGTTTTCGCCGTTCTTAACCTTAAGTCTTGCGAATTCTATGTCGTAGTTATTGCCGGTTTCAAAAGGAGCTTCAAGAGCTACAGAAGGTCCATATCCGGGTCTTAACCAAATTCTACCATTTGGATATTCGCTATCCGGTACATAATACTGCATACCGAACATATAATCCATTTTCTCATTGCTAATCTTATCGAAGCAAAGTTGGAAATTAGAAGCAGCATTAGCTTCTTTCCAACGATACCTTAATATAGCAGAACCAGTAGATGAAGTTTGGTTATATGTGAATACGCTGGTTTGTACGCCATATTCAGTTGAAGGAAGAGTATTACCGTTTGCATCTATCAAATCGCTATATTCGATTTCATCATAAGCATAATACAATGCATCGGGATCGGGATCAGGATCGGGAGTAGGATCTGCCTCGGGGATATCGAATTCCTTAATTATATCGGCGCCGCCTCTACCATAAGTAACAAATCTTATAGATTTAGCTAACGTTGCTGTAGAGCTTGAAGCGGTATATTGATTATTTGAATCTACCTCAACATAAGCCTCGCCAATAAGTTCATTATCGAACTTTAAGTAGGTATAATATTTACCTTTGTTTGCACCGGTTAATACCTTTAGTCTTCCGAGTTCG
>JAZNWW010000070.1:0-4184 GCA_045593535.1 Acutalibacteraceae bacterium | reverse complement strand
CCTCTTTGCTTTAGCACTTCACCTGAAGATATTTTTCGTTGATTACGATTATGTCGCTTGAAAAATTCATGTATTTTTTCGAATGAAAGTCCAAAGCGTTCTCCAATTTGACGCTGTGTTAAGCCTTGTTCTCTTAATTCTAAGATTTCTTTCTCATATTGTTTGATGTGTCTGTATTCTCTCGGCATAAAAATTCCTCCTATGGTATTTTTATTCTACCATAGGAGGGTGTTTTTTTCAATTGTCCGTTTTTAACGGACTTGTGCATTTCCAATATAAACTTTTTTCATTATTTCTTTACCTCTCTTTTAAAGTTTTAATTTGTTAAAGTTAATATTCTCACCTGTTAAACCAATATACATTCCCTTTTCAGCTTCATCGGCTTCAGGGTGTGTCATAAGCCATTTATTTGCTCCGGCACACATTTTATCCTCCACGTTAAATATTTCTATTACAGGTGCCGCCCCATTGGTTCTTAAAGGCAACACGCACGCCACTCTGAAACCTTCTTCTGCAACATTCATTGGGGCATAATGAAGTGTTGTTGCGTATAGTTCAACTCCGAAGCCTGCCGGAAGTAAAAATGCTTTACACAGAGATGTATCAAACATTCCTTCTTTTATTTCTTCCTGTTTTCCTAAAACAAGAACGACATCATTAAGGGCAATATTAAACTCACTTGACTTGTGATACTCAAGACAATTAAGAGTTTTATTATTCCCTCCAACATATCCTATCTGTATAGGCATACCGCCAAAACCTCTGTCACGTATTTTTGCAAATTCTGCATCCTTCTCCAACGACTCTACCGAAGCCTCATATACAATTCCTATATCAGGAATATCAAGTTCTGATAAGATTTTAAAAAAATCAGTAAAATCATATCCTTCAAGTATTTTTCCATATTTAGAAAATTCTGAATCTGAAATTTTATATACCTTCATAAACATCCTCACTATAAATTATCTTCTGCCTGCTTTATAAAGCAATCCTGTTCTGTTTTGCTTAGATTAACAAAATATGCATTCCATCCGCATACACGAACTTGTAAATTCTTATATTTTTCAGGCTCTTTTTGTGCTTTTTTCAAATCTTCGGGATTAAAAACATTTCCATGAAGTGCCATTCCACCCTTACGCATATAAGTTTTAAGTAAGGTATGAAATGCATCAAGACCATCATCTCCGTTTACTGCTGACGGATGAAGCACAATATCAAGCACAGTTCCGTTAGGAAAAAATATATGGTTGATTTTAGTTGCCGAATTTATCAGGGCTGTAACACCTTTTTTATCCTGACCGACTGTTGCACACAAATTTTTCGAAAGAATCTCACCGGCAAATCTACCGTCAGGTGTTGCCATGGTTTTAGAGCCATATTCAACAAAATGGTCTATGCTGAACAGAGCCGCTTTGAATACTCCATTTCGGCTATTGGGTTTATTGTTAACAAGCGAAGCGCAATAATCTGTAATATCTTTTGTTATTTCATCAGCTATAGCATTGTTATTGCCATATTTTTCGGGTATATTTTTAGCAACAAGACGCAGCTTTTCATTGCCTTCCCAATTATTCTTTAAAATCCCGCAAAGCTCTGAAAATGTGATTCTCTTTTCCTCAAAAACAAGCTTTTTAACTACACACACAGAATCAACAAGGCTTGCTAAGAAATAGAAATAGTATGAGGTGTTATTGTATCTTGCACCACCTTCAAAAACATCAACGCCTGTTTCGACACTTCTGTCATACATAGCGGACAATAATGGATCGGGGCCTATTTCGCCATAGTATTTTTCAATTTCACAAATATAGTTCATTCCGCTTTCCGTCATAAACTTTATGTGTGCTTTTATGGCGGAAATAAAGTCATCATAGGTTTTAATATCACCTGTTTTAATACTTATCTGTTTGCCACTGTTCAAGTCAATACCGCCTGTCACAGCAAACTCCACTGCTTTTGCAAGGTTAACACCGCCGTTACCCGTAGATCCGATTTCCTTACCCCAGACAGCGGGCTCATAACAGCCGATAGGGACATAATTCATAGCATCATTTTCTTCTATACCAACATTCATAAGGCTTTTTACAACCGTATTGTCATTAACGAAAACAAAACTGCTGTTACCGCCACGGATGCATTTCAACACCAGCTTAACAAAATCTTCGGGAGTTTTGTCAGAGATTCTTATATGGATTTTCGGACTGTGAATATCAAGCTCGTTATAGGTTTCCACAAGTAAATATGTCAGTTCATTTGTAACCTCGTTTCCGTTTTCATCAATACCGCCGAGGCAGAGCGGCAAATCGTACGGCACCTTTGCAGCCCAGAATTTATTAAAGAAGAATTTAAGCATTTCTTTAATCTCGGCTTTTGTGAATGTGCCGTTTGCTATATCATTTTTATAAAACGGCGATAACAAAACATCAAGTCTGCCAAGTGTTCTGACACGTGTTCCACCAATATATTCGTGTAAAAAGAAATAGACAATTAAAAGCTGCATCGCCTCATAAATATTTGATGGCTTTCCGTTTGCGATGTTATAAAGTGCATTACTGTTTTCTTTGTTATAAGGTCCAATAGCATCGGCAAGTCTTTTGATAAAACATAAAACTGCTTCAATATAAATTTTGCAAGACTCATAAAATTCTTTTTGCTTTTGGGTAAGGTCATCACTATCAGAATATTTGTTTATTCTGTCCAAAAGGCCTATAAAACCAATATCTAAAAGTAGTTTAGAATTAGGCGAAGTATGACCGAAATCGCTTGCAGCTCTGTATGCACCGCACTCAAAAGCCACATTGACTACTTCATACAAATACTTTAAGTTTTTTTCCACTACATCTTTTTCCCAGAGCCATCGCTGTCCTGCAATCAAATCTATTCCCAAAAGCTTATCTTGAAAAATATCTTTCTTATCTATTGCGATACGGGATTGAGTAACTATAAATTCAAAGGTTTTTGCTTTGATTGTAGCCCTAGGTAAACCTTCCCGGTTTTGAGTAAACTTGTCAACTGCTGCTTTAAGCTCAGATTCACACAAGCCGCTTTCTTCTATCCACAGGATGTTGTCAAACTGGCTTCGTAATTCAATGTCATTTTTATCAAAATGTTTCATATACACAAGCAACTCCTTTTGCAATTATATTTATACTTATTATACTTAATCCTACCCCAAAAGCAATAGACATTTCTATACCACTTGACTTTTCCGATACATAGTATTATAATTATAATCAAGGAGGGACCGATATGCAGTATTTTATGAAATACAACTTTGACATCGAAAGTATTACGCTTGCCTGCTATGTTTCCGCCGGAAACGGAGCACCCGTTCACAAAAACCGCCCAAATCACGGCATTGTATTTCACGATGGCGGTGTAATACAATATACATTTGACGAAACCAATACAATCACAATCTGCGAAAACAATGTGTTATATTTACCTAAAGGTTCAAATTATACTGTTAAAACACAAGGTGGCGGCGGATGCTATGCGATTAACTTTCAACTTTTCAGCAACCCTTCATTTGAACCCTTCAAATTAAAAATAAAAAACCACAAAGGTTTTACCGAGTTATTTCGAAATGCCGAGCAGGTCTGGAGGCAAAAACCGTCGGGCTTTGAAATCAAGTGTAAATCTCTGCTTTACAACATACTTTTTGATTTAATAAGAGAATATGAAATCGGATATATTCCAAGTGATAAATTGAACTTAATAAGACCTGCTATTGATTATATTTATACAGAGTACACCAACGATAATATTGAAATATCCTATTTAGCCAGACTTTGTAATATGAGTGAATCATATTTCAGAAGAATATTTTTAAAAAACTATGGTATATCACCTATCAAGTACATTAACAATCTGAAAATTGAACGTGCAAAGGAATTGCTCACATCAGGATTATATACCGTTAGTGATGTGGCAGAACTATCAGGGTTTCACGACGAAAGCTATTTCAGCCGAGAATTCAAAAAACATTCAGGAAAAGCTCCAAAAGAATATGCAAACGCATCTCTATGACAGAGATGCGTTTGTCAGACTGTCGCAAAAGTCCGCCGAAAGGTGGACTTTTTTGAACAAATGTGGTATAATAAAAGCGGTGATAAAAGATGTTGAACAAAGAAAAAGAAGACCGCTATCAAATAGAGTTTTACTGCGTAGATGATTTAGTACCG
>JAZNWW010000069.1:0-17740 GCA_045593535.1 Acutalibacteraceae bacterium | reverse complement strand
TTATCTGTTAAGCAGGTAAATCATCAGCGTAAGATATGCCGCAAAGGTCACCCATAAAAAATACGGTATTTGCAAAAGTGCGGCAGTTTTGTCGATTTTATAAAATTTTATAATCATTACTCCTATGAGCGCCCACAATACCAGAATTAAAATGAACGCCGGCAAAAATGCTCGTAGGTTAAAGAAAACAATGCTCCAAAAAAAGTTTATTATTAGCTGTAAAGCATAGATAGCCAAGGCGTTGTTTCGGGCGGCTTGTGTGCCGGAATTGCTGTTGTAAATCATTCCGCTGCTTATCCCCATAAGTGTATAAAGAATGGTCCAAACAATCGGAAAAACTATTGCCGGCGGTGAAAGCTGTGGTTTTACTATAGTTTCATAAAGTCCCATACTACCGCATGTCAAAAGGGCGGATAAACCACCTACAGCCAGAGGTATAATTATTGCAATTATATAGGAACGGATTTTTTTATTCATAACTTGACACCTCTGTTAATTCTATGCAGAGGCGCTTTAAAACTATCACACAACAAAGGAGAAAAGCAAAAAAATATATCGGCGGACATGGAGTGCAAGCGGAATATTCACTCGTTTCTGACACCGTTTTTATGATGAACACATACAATGTTGTGAGGTGAGCGTATGAAACAAAAACCGAACTCTTTGAGCGCTATAGCGGTGATACTCGGGTCAGATACTTACCCGAAACTTTGCGGCAAGGTGCGATTTTACCAACTGCAAAATTGTGTTTTGGTGGAGGCTGTTGTCAAAGGATTGCCTACAACTGATATGGGCTTCTTTGGGTTTCACATCCACGAGGGATTGGGCTGTACGGGAGCCGACTTTTCCGATACTATGGGGCACTACAACCCGACCGATGCTCCGCACCCCTTACACGCAGGGGATTTACCGCCACTTATGTACTGTAGCGGACACGCCTATCTGGCGGTGGCGACAAACCGTTTTAGTGTAAAAGATATCCTCGGGCGGACAGTGGTAATTCACAGTATGGCAGATGATTTTCATACCCAACCGGCAGGAAACGCCGGCACAAAAATCGCTTGTGGTGTAATTAGAAAGGCGTAAAAGAAAAGCACTTCCGAAGAGGCGCACTCCGTAAGGAAGTGCGCCTCAGTTATATTCGCCAAAGGCGAGTTATATTGCTATGCAGTTATATTTGGGCTTCGCCCAAGTGATATTGCCTTCGGCAGTTTTAGGGCAAATATAATATAACTATAACTAAAGGTTTTAATATCACTTTGCCTGTCAAGGCAAAATAAAACTGTGAGACCTGTCTCACAATATCACTAAATATTTTATCTTTGAAAGAGGTATGATTTCAAAGTATGTAACCCACTATGACACTTTCAAATCGAAAGTGTCAATTTTTTTGTTAAAAGAAAATTGGGAGAAACTTCTTTACGAAGTGTCTCCCAAGAAGTGCTTTTTATGTTGCTCTAAAATCGATTGTTTAAAACAATTAGTCATATTTTTCAATAAATTCTTTCCAAACAGAAGTTGTAATACCTTTACCTTCTTCCGCTTTATATGTTGTGTTGTCCATATTATCCACAAGCACAGTTGTCAAACTGCCATCATCGCCCAAAAACAACCTGTGCTGAACACCGTTGATAGTTACGTAAATGCTGTTGGTTGGAAATACAAGTAATTCGTGCAATTTGTCCCTAGGATAAACGGAAGAATACGTATAATCGCACAAAACCTCAATATCTTGCTTTTCGGTGATTTCAACTTTTTCCTCATAAGTGCCTTGATATTCTTTGTGCCAAAACTCAACCTTTTCTATATCCTCAAAAGATTTAGCACTCAAATCATACAAAAGGTTGCCTTCTACAAAAGTGTTCTCTTTAGAACAAGAGCAAAAAGTCATAGTTAAAACAAATACCAATAAAACCGATAAAATTTTTTTCATATCATCACCGCCTTGGGTGTATTATAGCATAAAAGCGGTAATAAATCAATGCGGAGCATTGTATTTGCACGAAGTGCAACACCGTTGGCGTAGCCACATCGTTTGTGCGAAGCACAACACTGTTTGCCGTTAGGCAACATCGTTTACACCGTAAGGAGTAACATCGTTTTGTGTCCGCAAGCGGAATGATGTTGACCTACGGTCAAATGATGTTTGCAACTGCGTTGCAAAACGATGTTGTGTCCTGCGGACACAAACACAAAAAGAACTGGTCTAAAAACCGAGATTCTTTAAATATTATCCATATTTTTTAGAATTATTATATTTGTCACAACACTGAATATCGTGTTTCTTTTTTTGTTTTAACAACCAATCAAACACCTCAGGATTTCGATATGTATCGCTCCAAGCATCGTGACTGTTTTCAGGATAGACGGTCAACTTGGCCTTTCCTTTTGAGTGATTAACAGCATCAACCATTTTGACCGATTCTTCTAAAAGAACCGTTGTATCTTTTGCTCCGTGAAATGCCCATACAGGAACATTAACAAGCCTTGCAGCAAACGAATAGAGTCCACCACCGCAAATTGGAACTATAGCGGCGAAGCGTTCGGGCATACTCATAGCAAGTTGCCAGGTAGCGTAGCCGCCCATACTCGCTCCCATAATGTATATACGATTGCAGTCAGCAAAAGGTAAGGCCTCAATCTCTTCCACCAACAACTTCAGGCGTTCAAAAACATCAAACCAAGTATACTCACTGCACAAAGGTGCAATAATAACAAAAGGTAAGTTTTGGTGTGCCTCAATTATCTCAAAGAAAGGATTATCATACAATTTACTTATATCGTTACCTCTTGTTCCTGCCCCATGCAAAAACAAAAGTATGGGATATTTCTTTTTGGGATTAAATCCATTAGGTTTTTTCATTAAATATTGAATGTTTTGAAAACAATATTCTTCCATACAATCACCGCCTTGGGTCTATTATAGCATAAAAACGGCGGGGCGCGCAAGGTTAAATGAAATATGGCTTACGCCATATGAAATAATCCTTGTGGATTATGAAATATTTTGCTGACGCAAAATGTGAAATGAAATTCGCCTCTTAACATTTGCGAAGCAAATATTTCATACGCGCTAGCGTATTTCATAGCGAAGCTATTTCACTCGCCGTAGGCGAATTTCATTGAAAAAACCTCTTTACTTTCGTAAAGAGGTTTTTTCTGTCATTCGTGTCCGAAAAAGAACTGGGTGAAAACCAAGGATTTTCTGATTAGAAAAATGAAAAAGCATTAACAAGAAATAAAACGCCTGAAACAAGACAAATTATTCCTCCGCAAGCTTGAAAAACAGTAGAATTAGTACTTTTTCCTATTGCAGTAAAAATACTACCAACAACCGCCGCCATCATTGCAACAATAAACATTTTTATCCCCCTTAAAATAATTATATTAACCGATATTGGTTAATATAATTATATACCACAATCGGTTAATATGTCAATAGGGAGGATTGAAAAAATTATGATTTCCTATGATAAATTATGGCAGACTATGAAAGAAAAAGGCATTACTCAATATTCGCTTATTAAGAATTATAATGTTAGTCCTGCTCAAATCACACGATTAAAGAGAAACGAAAGTGTTAGCACTCATACAATAGAGATGTTTTGTAAAATATTAAAATGTAACGTTGAAGATATTATGCAGTATATAGAAGATTAAAAAACCCGTGAATATTCACGGCTTTTTTATTGCATAAAAACAGTGGTGCAAGATGTTAGTGATATTCTGTGCCTCGCACAGAGTGATATTATGCCTTACGGCATAGTGATATTTTTGCCTTTGGCAAAAGTGATATTATATTCGCCCTTAACTGCCCGAAGGGCAATATCACTTAGGCGTAGCCTAAATATCACTGCGAAGCAATATAACTCGCCGAAGGCAAATATAACTGAAAAAACTCCTTGAGAAATCTCAAGGAGTTTTTTCTGGAGGCACCACCCAGATTTGAACTGGGGATAAAGGCTTTGCAGGCCTCTGCCTTACCACTTGGCCATGGTGCCGTATTAAATTTAAGAAAAAAGGACGCTTAAAGCGTTTTTTAAGCGTCCTGTGGAGCGGATTACGAGGCTCGAACTCGCTACCTCCACCTTGGCAAGGTGGCGCTCTACCAGATGAGCTAAATCCGCAAAAGAATGGTGCCTCCGGTCGGAATCGAACCAACGACACGAGGATTTTCAGTCCTCTGCTCTACCGACTGAGCTACAGAGGCAAAATGGCGACCTGGATGGGGCTCGAACCCACGACCTCTAGCGTGACAGGCTAGCGTTCTAACCAACTGAACTACCAGGCCAAAATGGTGGGAACAACAGGGCTCGAACCTGTGACCCTCTGCTTGTAAGGCAGATGCTCTCCCAGCTGAGCTATGCTCCCACATGCTGGCTTTCGCTGGCGCTCTAACGCTGTATCTCACCGGCGACAGACACTATATTAACACAACAGGTGTTATTTGTCAAGATATTTTTTTAAATTTTTTCAAATTTTTTGAAAAACCATTAAAGGCTGCTAAAAACCATTTGTTTGGCGTATTTTTTTGCAGATAAAAAAGGCCCGTTCGCTGTCGGATTTTATTTCCTTTTCGGTTAAATCATCGAAAATTGCCAAGACCTCAAAATCATATTTTAAAAGGAGCGTTTTCAAAAATTCGAAATCATACGCCCTTTCGCTGAACTCCTCGCAAAAGCGTTCATAAAGCCCATCGGTTTCTGAAAAAATATCAAGCCGAATATTTACAAGCGAATTATCTTTAATATATTCATTTTGCCAAACGCAGAAAACCTCATCGCTTTCCTTTATAAATGTATTGTTACCTAAGGTTGTTTTATGCTTATACGGAGTGTTAACATCAAAAATAAAAAGTCCATCCTTTTCCATAAAAAGCGAAACCCGACTGATTACTTTTTCGAGTAGCGCCTCATCGGTTATATGGTTAAGGCTGTCCATAAGGCATATCGCACCATCGATTGTGCCATAGAGGTCCAATTCCTCTGCCTTTTGGCAAAGGTAAAGCACATTCACGCCCTCATTATACATTTTCTCTCTTGCCACAGAGAGCATATCCTCTGACATATCGGCGCCGATTACCTCGATTCCCTGCTTTGCAAAAAGGGTCGAAAAGGTGCCCGTACCACAGGCCAAATCGAGAAGCAGGGTAGGTCGTTTTCCGAATTTTTCAAAAAGGGATAGCACATATTCGGTGCGTGCATTATAATCGGCATCGCACATCAATTCATCATAAACATAGGCGAAATCGGAATAACTGCTCATTTTTCGAGCCTTTCGAGCGCTAATTTAAAGCCTTCGTTCATAGAACGACTAACTCGGCTTATTGTAGCTGTTGATGCGCCGGTTTTTTCTATGATATCATTATAAACCTTTTTTTCATTTAGAAGCTTTGCCACTGCGAAGCGCTGTGCAATAGAGTTAATCTCCTTTGGTGTGCAGGCATCGCTGAAAAATTTATAAAATTCTTCTCTTGTTTCGAGGGTTAAAAGAGCATCGAATAACAAATCGCTGAAATTGTTTTTTTCCAAAATAAAGCCCCCTTTAAAGTTATGTTTTTAGTTTATCACACAAAAGTGCTAAAGTCAACCGAAAGACACATATTATATATGGGTGATTATGTGAATTATTTTGACCTTCATTGCGATACCGCATCGGAAATTTACAATAAAAAAACTGATTTTTTCGAGGGTTCGTTGGCGGTGAATTTTAATAAAATTCCCTTTGACGAATGGTGTCAGACCTTCGCTTTTTTTATAAAGGATGACAGGGAAAATCCTTTTTCTCTTTATAAAAATATGCTGTCATATTTTACGGATAAAATGAAAATTTCACTGCAGCCGTTTGAATACATTTTAGCGGTTGAAGGCGGTGCGGTTTTGCAGGAGGACTGTGACCGACTTTACATATTAAAAAACGACAGAATCAAGTTTTTAAGCCTTGCTTGGAACGGTGAAACAGCGCTTGCGGGAGGCGCTTATTCCGAAAAGGGATTGACAAAACTCGGTGAAAAAGCGGTGGCACTTATGAATAAGCTTAAAATAGCCTGCGATTTGTCACATCTGAACGAAAAAAGCTTTTATAAAGCGGTGGAGCTGTCAAGTTATCCGTTGGCGACCCACTCGAATTGTTATAACATTTGTTGTCACAAACGGAATTTAAAGGAGGAACAAATAAAGGCTGTTTCCGAGAAAAAAGGAATAATCGGGCTTTGTTTTTATCCTCAATTTTTAGGCTGCGATGTCTTGGAAGGTATTTACAAAAACATTTTCTATTTACTCGACAAAGGCTACGAGGATATAATAGCGATAGGCTCCGATTTTGATGGCGGAGAAATGGATAAAAAACTCGATAATATCGCAAAAGTGCCAATTCTTTATCGGTATTTAGAGGACAAAGGAATAGAAAATCGGCTTCTTTCAAAGATTTTTTATGAAAATGCAGAGAAATTCGTTGCAAAATTATAAAAAAAGGTTTATTATGTACTTAACTATGATTTGGGAGCAATAATTATGAATTACGTTAGTACAAGAGATAAATCAATAAAGGTTACTGCCGCAAAGGCAATAGCACAAGGAATTTCTGTTGAGGGTGGACTTTTTGTGCCCGACACCTTTCCTGCTTTAGAAGAAAAAGATTTTGAAATATTAAAGACACTTGATTATAAAGGCAGAGCAAAATACATACTCTCGGGCTTTTTGAACGATTTTAGTGAGCAAGAGGTGGAATATTGCGTAAACGGAGCATATACAGGAAGCTTTGAGGATGAACAACCGGCACCTATTGCTCTTCTTGGTGACAAGGCAAATGTTTTAGAGCTTTGGCATGGTCCTACCTGTGCTTTTAAGGATTTGGCCCTTCAGCTTCTTCCGTATTTACTCACAACCTCTGCCAAAAAGGTAAATGACGGTAAAAAGACTGTTATTCTGGTTGCAACAAGCGGTGATACAGGAAAGGCCGCACTTGAAGGCTTTAAGGATGTAGAGGATACCGAAATTATGGTATTTTACCCGAGTGATGGCGTAAGCCCAATGCAAAAGCTTCAAATGGACTCTCAAAAGGGCGACAACGTACACGTTTGTGCGATTAAGGGTAATTTTGATGATGCACAAACAGGTGTTAAAAAGATTTTCACCGACAATGTCGTTAAAGAAAAATTGGCAGAAAACAATATGCTTTTCTCCTCGGCAAACTCTATAAATTGGGGAAGGCTTGCTCCTCAGATTGTTTACTACGTATCGGCTTACTGCGATTTACTTGCTCGTGGTGAGGAATTAGAGGATGGCTTTAATGTTGTAGTGCCTACAGGCAACTTTGGCAACATTTTGGCGGCTTACTATGCAAAGAAGATGGGCGTTCCGGTAAACAAGCTCATTTGCGCTTCAAACCAAAACAACGTTCTCACTGATTTTATAAATAGCGGAACATATAACAGAAACCGTGATTTTTACACCACAATTTCTCCCTCGATGGATATTTTGATTTCGAGCAACCTTGAAAGAATGTTGTTCGAGCTGTCGGGTAATAATGATAAAGAGGTGGCAGCGCTTCAAAATTCTCTTGCCTGTGACGGAACGTTTACAGTAAGCGATGAAATAAAATCAAAGCTTCAAGCACTTTTCTGGGGTGGCTGCTGTGATGACAGGCAAACTGTCGCTACAATAAAGAAATATTTTGAGGAATACGGTTATCTTTGCGACACACATACTGCAGTAGCACTTAATGTTTACGAGCAATATGTAAATTCCACAGGCGATGATAGACAGACTGTTATCGCTTCTACCGCTTCGCCTTACAAGTTCTCGGCAAGTGTATTGTCGGCTGTAAGTGAGAAAAAGGCTGACAGCGAATTTCAAACCGTAAAGCTACTCGAAAGTGAAACGAATACTACCGCTCCTGCACCTATAAAAGCGCTTGAAAATGCCGAAATCAGATTTAAGGAAATCTGTGAAAAGGATGATATGTTGTCATCTGTTTACAAGGCGCTCGGCATAAACTAAAACAAAAATGGTATCCGTTTCAGGATACCATTTTTTGAAAGGGTTTTATCTTGCTTTAAAGGTATCGCAACAGGTTTCCTTTGTACTGTCGGCAGTAGCGCCGCCAACCTTGATGTGACCTGCAGCACAAACGTTATTTTCTGCGTGATAAACACAGTTTTTAACCGAACATTCTACGCAAGATTTGGTTTCACAGCAATCCATTTATAATCAATCCTTTCCGACCGGTTGGTCAATGTTATTGTGTGAAAAATTTAAATAATTATTCAAGAAAGAGAGGAATCTTCAAAATGAGCATTTACGCAATTTCTGATTTGCATTTGTCTTTCGGAACAGATAAACCGATGAACATTTTTCACGGTTGGGAAAATCACACCGACAGACTCATTGCTAATTGGAAAAGGCTTGTAAAGGAAGAAGATACGGTTATTTTGCCGGGAGATTTCTCTTGGGGACTGAAAATTGAGGAAACGCTCCTTGATTTTAAATTTTTGGAAGACTTGCCGGGCAAAAAAATTATTTTAAAGGGCAACCACGATTTATGGTGGAGCACAGTCAAAAAAATCAAGGAATTTTGGAAAGCAAATGACATAAACTCTGTCGATTTGATTTTTAATAATTCGCTGACAGTGGAGGGCTATGCCATAGCGGGCACACGTGGTTGGTTTTATGATGAAAAAGGCACTCAAAAGGTTAAAAAGCGAGAGGCGGGAAGGCTCGAAGCTTCTCTTCTGGCTGCCGAAAAAACAGGTCTTCCGATACTCACGTTTTTGCATTATCCACCTGTTTATAATGACTGTGTGAGTGAGGAGATTTTAGAGGTTTTAAAGGCACATAATATAAAGCGTGTTTACTGCGGGCATATTCACGGTGCAGGATTTCATAATATGAAAAACGAGTATAATGGAATAAAATTCACCCTTATTTCGTGCGACTGCATTGATTTTACACCGCTTTTTATAGCTTAATCTATTAAAAAGTGCCAAATTTGCCCACTTTTTAAAAAAATAGTGGAAAAATCTTTTTATTCGTGATATAATAGCTTGGTTAATATCCTAAACGGAGGTAAAAATTAAATGAGTTTGAAAGAGACAAAAAATGTAGGCGCTAACAGATATGAGTTAGAAATTGTTGTTGATGGCGAAAAATTCCAACAAGCAATGAAGGATGCTTACAAGAAAAATGCTAAAAAAATCAATGTTCCCGGCTTCAGAAAGGGCAAAGCTCCCTATGCTATGGTTGAAAAGATGTACGGTGCAGAGGTTTTCTTTGAGGATGCACTTGATTTAATTTACGGTGAAGTTGTTGAAGAAGCAATCGAGGAATCCGGTCTTAAAGTAATCAATGACAAGATGGATTTCGATATGGTTTCTATTTCTAAAGAAGATGGTGTTGACTTCAAGGTAACACTCACAACATATCCCGAAATCGAAATCGGCAAATACAAGGGCTTAAAGGCTGAAAAGGTAATTGCAAAGGTTGAAGATGAAGAGATTGAAAATCAAATCAAGGCTATGGCTGACAGAAACGCACGTATGATTTCTGTTGAAGACAGAGCGGCTCAAATGGGCGATACCGCTGTTATTGACTTTGAAGGCTTTAAAGATGGCGTGGCTTTTGATGGCGGTAAGGCAGAGGGTCACTCATTGGAATTGGGTTCAGGTCAATTCATCCCCGGTTTTGAGGAGCAAATCGTTGGTCACAACATCGGCGAAGAGTTTGATATTGATGTTACCTTCCCCGAAGAATACGGAGCACAAGACCTTGCAGGCAAGGCTGTAGTATTTAAGATTAAGCTTCACGAATTGAAGGTTCGTGAACTTCCCGAAATTGATGACGAATTTGCAAAGGATGTAAGCGAATTCGACACCCTCGATGAATTAAAGGCTGATCTTAAGGCAAAAGCACTCGAAAGAAAGCAAAAGGTTGCTGACGAAGAGGTTGAAAACGACCTCGTTCAGCAAATTGTTGACAGCATTAAGGGTGAAATACCCGAGGCTATGTTCGAAAATCGCTTAAATCAAAGCGTTGAAGAATTTGCATACAGATTACAGTCACAGGGTCTCGACCTTCAGACATACTTAAAATATACAAATGCTACTATTGATGATTTCAAGGCTTCCTTCCGTCCTCAAGCAGAGGGACAGGTTAAGTTCAGACTTGCTCTCGAAAAGATTGTTGAGCTTGAAAAGATTGAAGCTACAGAAGAAGAAATAGATGCTCAAATCGAAAAGATGGCAACTGACTACGGTATGACTGCAGACCAGATTAAAGCGGCTGTTCCCAGCAGTGAAATCGCAAAGGATTTGGCAGTTGGCAAGGCTATTGATTTCATCAAGGAAAATGCGGTAATTACCGAGGTTGCCGAGAAGACTGAAAAGCCTGCTAAAAAACCTGCTGCAAAGAAAACAACCAAAAAAGCTGCAGAAAAAGCAGATGCAGAATAATTGATTATAATTAAAGCAAAACGTCAATAATAACGAGTAGTTAGTCGAAACGCTCGAAAATGTTTCGACATTCTATAATCATTATAAGGGGGCTGTCTCAACATTTAATATGGTTTGAGTCAGTCCCTTTTTGCAATAATTTTTTAAAAGGAGTAATTTTTATGGATATGACTACCATTCCTTATGTCATTGAACAAACAGGCAGAGGAGAGCGTTCTTACGATATTTTCTCACGCTTACTTAATGACAGAATTATTATGCTTCACGACCAGGTGAACGATGCGACAGCAAGTGTGATTATCGCACAAATGCTTTATCTTGAGGGTCAAGACCCCGAAAAAGATATTCATTTTTATATCAACAGTCCCGGCGGCTCTGTTTCGGCAGGTCTTGCAATTTACGATACAATGCAATACATCAAGTGTGATGTAAGCACTATTTGTATGGGAATGGCGGCTTCTATGGGCGCATTTCTTTTATCCTCGGGTGCCAAGGGTAAGCGTTTTGCTCTTCCCAACAGTGAGATTATGATTCATCAGCCTTTAGGTCAGGCACAAGGTCAGGCAACCGACATTTTAATTCACGCAAATCATATTGAAAAGACCAGAGCAAATCTTAATAAAATTTTGGCAGAAAACACAGGCAAGGCTCTTGAAATTATCCAAAAGGATACCGAAAGAGACAACTTTATGTCGGCTCTCGAGGCGCAGGAATACGGTCTCATAGATAAGGTGATAACTAAACGATAAGGGGTAATACAATGCCTAACAATAAAGATGATATGGAAATTTGCTGTTCCTTTTGCGGCAAAAGACAGGACGAGGTAACACGCCTTGTTGAAGGCCCCGGTGTTTATATTTGCGACAGCTGTATTGAATTTTGCGATTCACTTCTTTTTGAGGATGAGCAGGGAGCCCGGAAAAAAGGAAAACAAAAAAAGGAAGAGTTTGTTTTACCAAAACCCATGGAAATCAAGGCTTCACTTGATGATTACGTAATCGGTCAGGACGAGGCAAAGAAAACTCTTGCGGTTGCAGTTTACAATCACTATAAAAGAATATTCAAAAATACCGAAAGTGATGTAGAGCTTAATAAAAGTAATGTTTTGCTTTTGGGCCCTACCGGTGTAGGTAAAACCCTTTTGGCACAGACTTTAGCAAAAAGCCTTAATGTGCCGATTGCCATTACCGATGCCACAACCCTCACAGAAGCAGGTTATGTCGGCGAGGATGTTGAGAATATTTTGCTCAGGCTTATTCAAGCGGCTGATTACGATATGGAAAAGGCGGAGCACGGTATTATTTACATCGATGAGATTGACAAAATTGCGAGAAAGAGCGAAAACACCTCGATTACCCGTGATGTAAGCGGTGAGGGTGTACAACAGGCGCTTCTCAAAATTTTGGAGGGTACAGTTGCTAATGTTCCGCCACAAGGCGGCAGAAAGCATCCTCAAATGGAATATATCCCGATGAACACAAAGAATATTCTGTTTATTTGTGCGGGTGCTTTTGATGGACTTGACAAGGTAATTGAAAAGCGCACAGGTAAAGGCTCTATGGGCTTTGGTGCTACTGTTAAAGCTCCCAAAAGCCTTGAAGCACAGGATGTGGCGCTTGAAGTTACCCACCAAGACCTCGTGAAATTCGGACTTATCCCTGAGCTTGTAGGTCGTTTGCCGGTGATTACCGCTTTAAAGGGTATGGATAAAGAAACCCTTATCCGCATTATGACCGAGCCTAAAAATTCTATCATAAAGCAGTATGAGGAGCTCTTTAAAATGGATGGAATTGAGCTTGTCTTTGAAGACGGCGCACTCGAAGAGATTGCCGAGCTTACCGTAAAGCGTAAAACGGGCGCACGTGGACTTCGCTCTATAATTGAAGGAGTTTTACAGGACTATATGTTCAGCACACCCTCGGATGAAACTATCAAAAAGCTCATTATTACTGCCGATACCGTAAAAGGTAAGGAAGCAGAGATAATAAGAGAATAAGAATATAAAAAAAGGAGGCTTTAAGCCTCCTTTTTGCTGTTTATCGTATTATACCTTCAAAATCTTGATGTTGCGGTCTTTGTCACAGGTTGCTTCATAGAACAAAATCTTGAATTTATATGAGCCTTCAACCGTTTTAAAGGTGCAAACCTCGTGCTCGCTACCGTTTTGGTTGTAGAAAATTGACTTATACTGTGAGCCATCAAAGGCAAAAATCTCAATAGCGTAACAGTCGGTCGCATCACAAATTATGGTGTTGAACTCATAAATACCGCCAAGCTCAACCTCATATCCATCCTTAATCTTAATGAAATTGAGTGTGGGAAGTGTGGTGAGGTCTATGGCTTTGCCACTTGTTTCAAACTCCTCACGAATTGTGTGGTCGGGTGCGTTGTAAACACCGAAGAAACGAAGAAGCGGTTCTGCTACAGCATCAAGTGTCAAGCGAACAGCAGAAGCGGTAATGCGCTCGAACTTGTCTGATCTGCAGAAGCCGATGCATTCCTTATTTAAAATTTCTTTCCATTCGCCATCGATTTTAGCTTCAAGGCGGAAGGATTTAATTCTGTGGCCTAATTCGATTACCTCTTGTAGCTTAAAGCAGTTGAATGCCTTTTCTTCGGGAAATTTGTATGTAATAACTGCGTTTTTGTCGTTTGTAGCGTAGATTTTGTCGTAATCTTCATCTAAAAGATTTTCTATCTTGTAATCCTTTATGCAGTCGCTGGCTGTAACTGTCGCACCGCTTAAAAGGTTAGTTTCGAAAATTTCGTTTAAGTATTCGTTCCATTTTGCAATATTTTTGCAGTCGGTCTCGTGAAGCACGCCATCTCTTGTGGGAGGGAGGTTAAGGAGAATACCGGTGTTTTTGCCAACCGATGTAAACCAATAATCAACCAACTTTACAGGGGTTTTTACAACATCATCCTGCTCTTTGTGATAGAACCAACCCGGGCGAATAGACATATCCGCTTCAGCAGGGATAAAGCGGTTACCGCCGAACTTACCTTTGTTCATTTCACGTGCATCTTCACGGAAAACGGAATCCTCATCTATTGTTCCCCAACAAGGGTCGCCTGCACGACCAAGCTCGTTGCCAACCCAGTGCGCATCAACATAAGGCGCTGCACCCAAAGAGCCGAAAATAATACAATTCTTTTGATATTTGCGGATAATGTTTGCCCAACGCTCCCAATCGTAAACCGCTTCGGTAGAGCCTGCGCCATCCCACCAACACTCGTAAATATCACCGTACTCGGTCATAAGCTCGGTCAACTGATTTGCGTAATAGTCGTTATAGGCTTCTGTGCCCCATTCGGCAAAATTTCTATCCCAAGGAGAAAGATAAACACCCGGTTTCATACCCACTTCTTTACAAGCATCGACAAACTCCCTTAAAATATCACCTTTTCCGTTTTTGTAAGGTGAGTTTTTGATAGAGTGTTCGGTATATTTACTCGGCCAAAGACAAAAACCACCGTGATGCTTTACGGTGAGAATAGCTACTGTAAATCCGTTTTTGTAAAGCTCACTAACCCATTGCTTGCAGTCAACGTTAGTCGGGCAAAAGGTTTCAGGTGTTTCGGTTCCGTCACCCCACTCACGATTGGTAAAGGTGTTCATACCGTAGTGAATAAAAGCGGTTTTGCCTCTTTTGTACCACTCCATCTGTCTTTCGTTCGGCACTGCGCCAAAGGGCTTGAAATCGTTTAGGTAATCCATAGTGTTCTCCTTGAGTGATAAAATTAAATAATATATTTTATTTAATTTAATTATACCTATACTTAATGTGAAAGTCAATGTTTTTAAATGTAAAAAACACTTTACAAAACCCCAGTTTTGATATAATATTAAAATAGGTAGATAGCCGAAATTATCTATAAGTTAAAAGGGCGTGTATATATGGATAAAAAGTTTTATGAATTTATAATAAATAAAAAGCATCACTCTACCAGATGTGATGTTGATTGGAATTTGGCAGATGAATATTCAAGTAAGGGCATGTCCCCGATTGAGCGTATGGCTGACCGTTTCGAAAAAATGGTTGAAGCTGAAAGGGCTGTCATCTTCGAAAACGAGCAAATCTGTTTTGTGAGAACTGTTAAAAAAGCTCCCGACATTTTCACCGAGAGCGAGTGGGCAGAGATTAAGACAAAACACCATATTCACGAATTAGGATATATGTCAAACCTTTCTCCTAACTACTATAAAGCTTTGGAAAAGGGCTTGCTCGCTTTGAGAGAGGAAGCCGATGAATACGGCAAACGCGCGATTGATAATATAATCAAGCTGTCTGACAAATATTTGGAGGAGGCAAAACGCCAAGGCAGAGACGATATTGTCGAGGTTTTGACACAAGTTCCTCGTTTTCCTGCCCGTAATTTCCGTGAGGCGCTTCAGTTCTTCAGAATTGTGCATTATTCGGTTTGGCTTGAGGGCAACTATCACAACACAATCGGTCGCTTTGACAGATATGTTTACCCCTACTTAAAAGCAGATATGGAAAAGGGCATTTACACAAGAGAATCGGCACTCGATTTGCTCGAGGACTTCTTCCTTTCATTTAACAAGGACAGCGATTTATATGTAGGTGTTCAACAGGGCGACAACGGTCAAAGTATGATGCTTGGCGGTCTTGATGAAAACGGAAACGAGGTATTCAACCTACTTTCAGAGCTTTGCCTCGAAGCTAGCTACAACAACAAGCTTATCGACCCTAAAATCAATCTTCGTGTTTCTAAAAACACAACCGAGGAAATCTATACAAAGGCAAGTCACCTGACAAAAGCAGGTCTCGGCTTCCCGCAGTATTCAAATGATGATATTGCAATTCCTGCTCTCGAAAAATTAGGCTACAGTCATGAGGATGCTTCTAACTACACAGTTGCGGCTTGTTGGGAGTTTATAATTCCCTTTGTTGGCGCTGATGTTGCGAATATCGGTGCGCTTTCATACCCGAAGGCTATTGATGATGCATTTAGAAATGACCTTTTATCATCAGAAACCTATGACGATTTCTTTAAAGCAGTAGAAAACAGAATAAAAACACAATGCGATGAATTGTGTGCAGGACTTGACAATCTTTGGTTTATTCCGTCACCCTTTATGAACGTGCTTATGGACTGTAACATATATAATGGTGGCAAGTACAACAATTTCGGACTTCACGGAACAGGTGTCGCTACTGCTGCTGACAGCTTGGCAGCAATAAAGAAATATGTTTTCGAGGAAAAGAGCATTTCAAAAGAGGAATATATAGATGCAGTCAACAAGGATTTTGAGGGCTATCCCGAGCTTTTACATAAACTGCGTTTTTCTGCTCCAAAGCTTGGTAACAACGATGACTATGTTGATAGTATTTGTGTAAAGCTTCTTGATGTTTTTGCGGATGCACTCGAGGGCAAAAAGAATTGTCGTGGCGGTATTATAAGAGCCGGCACAGGAAGTGCTATGTACTATCTCTGGCACGCTGACGAAATCGGCGCTTCTCCTGACGGAAGACGTAAGGGCGAGCCACTTGGAACAAACTTCTCGGTAAGTATTTTTGCCGATGTTAAGGGTCCGGTTTCGGTAATCAACTCTATGACAAAGCCTCATTTTGAAAGAGCGATTAACGGCGGTCCTTTGACACTCGAGTTCCACCAGACACTCTTTACCGATGATGAAAGTGTTAAAAAGGTAGGACAGTTAGTTAAAATGTTTATCGACAAGGGCGGTCACCAATTACAGCTTAACGCTGTTAATGTTGACACCTTAAAGGATGCACAGGCACATCCCGAAAAATATGCACATTTAGTTGTTCGTATCTGGGGTTGGAGTGCTTACTTTGTTGAGCTCGATAAGGAATATCAAGACCAGGTGCTCAAAAGACAGGTTTATTCTATTTAATTGTCAAAAGGGGAATTGAAAATGAAATTCAAACATATTCTATGTCTTATATTGGTTTTGGTTTTTGCCTTTTCGTTTGCGGGCTGTAAAAATGAGGCAAACAACGAACAAAGCACTACACAAGGGGATGATAAAATGTCAACTGTTTTTGCAGAGGAAAGAACCTTTAAAACAGGTGTTACAGGCGAAAAACGCAATTTGAATAACACACTTTATAAATTAAAGGTTGAAAGAGAGCTTAATGTTGCTTATTTCGGCGGCTCTGTAACCGATGGACACGGTGCTTCTGCGGCTAATGATACCTCTTGGCGTGCCCTTACTACAAAATGGCTTAAGAAAAGCTATCCTAGTGCAAAAATCAATGAAACCAATGCGGCAATCGGCGGTACGAGCTCGTATTTCGGACTTTTCCGTTACCAAAGAGATGTAAAGCCCTCTAATCCCGATTTAATCTTTATTGAATTTGCAATAAATGATACATACTATGGCTTTACCGAGGAGCAATCGGTTTACAATATGGAATCTCTTGTAAATGCTATTTCAAAAGATTTCCCCAAGGCTGATATTGTTATGATATTTGTTACCGACCAGTCAAGACTCGGTACAGAATACACCGCACTCAAGGCTCACAAGGCGGTTGCCGATTACTACGGAATACCGACAATAAACGTGGGCAAGGCTTTGAGCGATGAAATAAAGTCAAGCGGAAAAGACTTTTCCTATTATATGACCGATATTGTTCATCCTAATGATAATGGTTATAAGGTTTATGCAGATAGTGTCATCAGTGAAATGGGCGAACTTTTAAAGAATGCAAAGGCAGAAAGCGCCGACCACAAGCTACCGGATGATACCTACACTACAAATATTGCAAAAACTGTTAAGGTTTTAACCCACGAGGATATTAAATATGATAACAAGTGGGTGTTGCGTGATGGCGTTCCTGTTATGAGATATAGTAACGCTTTGTTTGCTAAGGAAAAAGGTGCTACAATTACGGTTGAATTTGAAGGCTCTTCTTTTGGTCTCGGCTGTACAGTAAGCGATGATTCAGGTGTTACCGTTACTATTGACGGAACTGAAACTGTCGATGTAAAGGGCAGAAAAAATCGTGAAGAGTGCGAACGCTTCCTTTTCGACAACCTCAAAGAAGGCAAGCATACCGCTGTCATTAAATATGATGGCCCTGCTCGCTTCTTGCTCGGCTCGATATTTATTGGATAAAAATGCAAATGACTAAAAAACTACCCGAAAATTTTCGGGTAGTTTTTTTGTATAACGAAAACCACGCGATAGTCGCGTGGTTCTATAGAGGTTAACCGATGAACAAAACAAAATCCTCCATTTGTGTTAAAATAGCAATGACCTGCCAGTCAAGCAAAAGCACAAATGGAGGATTTATAAATGAA
>JAZNWW010000068.1:0-13297 GCA_045593535.1 Acutalibacteraceae bacterium | reverse complement strand
TTGTTCTTTACAACTCAGCTTTTAGAGCTCGGTATTCCGGTTGTTGTAGCACTTAATAAGAGCGACATAAACAAAAAGAAGGAAACAACAATCGACAGCGATAAATTAGCAAAGAAGCTCGGCTGTGCAGTTGTTGAGACTATATCTACGTCTGCTGACGGTTTGAAAGCCGTTGTGCAAAAGGCTGTGTCTGTTGCAAATACAAAACAGAATGCGCCTTACAATCAGGTAGAAATTGACCTTACCGACAAGGCCGCAGTTGAGGCTGCCGACCGTGAGCGTTTTAAATTTGTAAACGGTATTGTGGCAGAGGTTGAAACCCGTAAGGTATTCACAAAGGATAAGAACTTTGGCGATAAAATCGATGCTGTTCTTACAAACAAATGGCTGGGTATTCCGATTTTTGCGGTTGTGATGTATCTTGTATTCCAAATCTCTCAAGTTTGGGTAGGTACACCTATTGCCGATTTGCTGGTCGGTTGGCTCGAAACTTTCCAAGAATATATTCGCGAACTGCTCCGAAATGCAAGCCCGCTTTTACAGGCATTGCTCGTTGATGGTGTAATCGGTGGTGTAATTGCTGTTATCGGATTCTTGCCACTTGTTATGGTGATGTATTTCCTTATCGCTATTTTAGAGGATTGCGGATATATGTCCCGTGTAGCTGTAGTACTTGACCCTATATTTAAAAAGGTTGGTTTATCGGGCAAATCGGTTATTCCGTTTGTTATTACTATCGGTTGTGCTGTTCCCGGTATTATGGCAAGCCGCACTATCCGCAACGAGCGTGAGCGCAGAGCAACTGCAATGCTTGCTCCCTTTATGCCTTGTGGTGCTAAAATTCCGGTTATTGCTCTTTTTGCCGGTGCCTTCTTTAAAGATGCAGGCTGGGTAAGTACCGTTTGCTACCTTTCAGGTATTGTTCTTATATTCCTTGGAGCTTTACTAATAAACAAAATCACAGGTTACAAAGCCAGAAAGTCCTTCTTTATTATAGAACTTCCCGAATATAAAGCTCCTTCTCTTTGGGGTGCCTTTAAATCAATGTGCTCACGTGGTTGGGCATATATTGTAAAGGCGGCTACCATTATCCTTCTTTGCAATACTGCAGTTCAGATTATGCAATCGTTTAATTGGAGCTTTAAAGTAGCTGAAACCGCTGATTCATCAATACTTGCTTCTATTGCAGGACCTTTCGCTTACATATTAGTTCCCATTGTCGGTGTTCTTTCTTGGCAGTTGGCAGCCGCTGCGGTTACAGGCTTTATCGCAAAGCAAAACGTTGTTGGTACACTTGCTGTTTGCTTTGTAGGACTTGAAAACCTCATTAACACAGATCAGCTTGCTATGCTTGAAGGCAAAGGTGCAGAGGTTGCAGGCGTTATGGCAATTACAAAGGTTGCCGCTCTTGCGTATTTGATGTTCAACCTTTATACTCCTCCTTGCTTTGCGGCTATTGGTGCTATGAACGCTGAAATGAAGAGCACAAAATGGTTGTGGGGTGGTATCGCTTTACAGCTTGGAGTTGGTTATACGGTGGCTTACCTTGTATATACTGTAGGTACTCTCATTACTGCTCCTGCCACTTTGAATGTTGGCGCCGCAATAGGCGGTCTTGCAGCAGTTCTCGTATTTGCAGGCATTGTAATCGCTTTAATTACAAATACAAACAAAAAAATAAAAGCAGAATATGCACTTGGTAAATAATTATGCTTGAAAATATTATTATTATAGCTGTCGTATTACTGATTGTTGCCCTTGCAGGAGTCTATGTTTACAGGGCTAAAAAAAGCGGTCAGAAGTGTGTGGGTTGCCCACACTCCAAGTCTTGCGGCAGTAAAAATTGCAATTGTCAGAAGAAATAACATACATACATAAAAAAGCTCCCGATAAGCCGATAAGGCTTGTCGGGAGCTTTTCTTCATCTCACATTATTGCTTTTGGATATATTTCTGATTTTAAGTGGTTTATCATATTTTACCGCATAGTCAATCATCGACTTTGTACCTCTGCTTTTTGAGTCCCAAAAGCAAATAACATAGTCACAGATTTTAGCCATTTGCTCATTACGTATAGGTCCCGCACTTTTGCCGTATTTTTCCCAATCGGCAGGGTATTTTTCAACCTTGAATCCGTTTTCCTTTGCATATCTTTCACCAATAGCATCAGCGCCGTAACAACCACCCGAAACGATAACAATTTCGTTTTCCTTTCGTATATTAGATAAGCAAAAATCAATGAATTTTTTTGCCTCATTATAATTGTTGTAATCTCTGCTGCCCGCAATAACAACTCGTTTAATCATAATATAATCCTCGTATATGGGGATTATATCCCCTTAATATTTAGGATTATAACCCCCATAATAATATATGTCAAGGGGGAGTACGTATGATAGTTTTTGATAAATTGTGGAGCACTATGGAAAAGAAAGGTTTTAGCACCTATAAATTACGCGAAAAATGTGGTATAGACAGTAAAACTATTCGCAGACTAAAGGCAAACGAAAATATTGAAACAAAGACTTTGGATAAGATTTGCAGTGCTCTTGATTGTAAAATTGAAGATATTGCAGAATTTATTAAATAATGCAATTACCGAAACGCAAACCGACAAGGCTAAAGGATTACGATTACAGCCAAAACGGATATTACTTTGTGACAATATGCACACATAATCGTAAAAATATATTATCCAACATTGTAGGGGATGGCGTTTACGACATCCCGAAAACGATATTGTCGCCCTATGGCGAAATTGTTGAAAAATATATCCAAAAGATGAATTCTCAATACAATAATGTTTGCATAGACAAATATGTCATTATGCCAAATCATATTCATTTGATAATAAAGATATTAGAAGCATCAAAAGATAATAATGTTTTATGCGGTATGTCGCAAGCGCCATACCCTACAACAAATGCAATCATCCCAAAATTCGTATCGTTATTTAAAAGGTATTGCAATCGTGAATATGGTGAAAACATTTTTCAACGCTCCTTCCACGACCACATTATACGGGACAAAAATGATTACCTAAAAATTTGGAATTACATTGACACAAACCCGCAAAAATGGAAAACGGATTGCTTTTACGCCGAATAATAATTATAAAAACAGACACATCTCTTTGAAAAAATCAAGGTGATGTGTCTTTCTTTTTAATATTCGTATAAATTTGTCGATAAATAGCGTGAGCCGGAATCAGGTAAAATCACAACTATATTTTTACCTTTATTTTCCTCTCTTTTGCCAAGCTCTATTGCAGCAGACAATGCCGCACCCGAGGAAATGCCACACAAAATACCCTCATTGTGTCCGAAAAATCTTGCGGTTTCGATTGCGCTTTGGTCTGAAACGGTAATTATTTCATCAATTAAGGAAACCTCCAAAACCTTTGGGATAAAGCCCGCTCCGATTCCCTGAATTTTGTGAGGACCTGGTGTCTTTCCCGATAAAACCGCCGAACTTTGAGGCTCGACTGCTACAATTTTTATATCGGGATTTTGCTCCTTCAAATATCTTGAAACGCCTGTGATTGTACCGCCTGTACCGACAGCTGATACAAAAACATCAATTTTTCCTTCAAGCTGTGAATAGATTTCGGGACCGGTCGTTTTATAATGAGCGCCCGAGTTTGCAGGGTTTTCAAATTGTCCCGCAATAAAGCTGTTTGGAATTTCTTTTGTAAGCTCTTTTGCTTTTTCAATAGCACCCGACATACCCTTTTTGCCATCGGTCAAGACAAGCTGTGCGCCAAAGGCTTTCATCAGCTTTCTTCTTTCCTGTGACATCGTTTCGGGCATAACAATTATTGCTTTATAACCACGTGCAGCTGCCACTGCCGCAATACCAATGCCTGTATTTCCGCTTGTGGGCTCTATAATTGTGGAGCCTTCCTTTAAAATACCTTTTTCACGGGCATCATCGAGCATTGCAAGACCTACTCTGTCTTTGACACTTCCTGCCGGGTTCAAATATTCAAGCTTTGCAAAAAGATTAGCTTTAAGCCCGTGTCTTTTCTCGAATTTCTCAAGCTTTAAAATCGGAGTATTGCCGATTAGTTGTTCTGCTGATGTGTAATATTTTGCCATAAATATCTTCCTAACAAAAAAGGCTGATTCCGAAGAAACAGCCCTTTTTAATAATTTAATAATTATTTAGCCATTGCAGCAACTTCAGCAGCGAAGTCATCTACACGCTTTTCAATGCCTTCGCCTTTTTCAAAGCGAACGAAAGAAGCAATTTTGATGTCAGCGCCGAGGTCTTTTGCAGTATTAGCAACATACTTGCCAACTGAAACATCGCCATCCATAACGAAAGCCTGCTCAACCAAGCAGTTTTCCTTATAGTATTTGCCGATTTTACCTTCAACAATTTTGCCGAGAACAGCTTCGGGCTTGTTAGCCATTTTGGGATCTTCCTTCATTTGAGCAATGAGGATTTCCTTTTCTTTTTCGATAACAGAAGCGGGAACAGAAGCTTCATCCAAATAGCTGGGGTTCATAGCAGCAATTTGCATTGCAACGTTTTTACCCATAGCTACAAAATCAGCATTGTCAGCATCAAGGTCTGTATCAAAATTTACCATAACACCGATTTTACCGCCGGCGTGAACGTAGGTTACAACCTTACCTTCAACACGTGCAAAACGGCGAATTTTGATGTTTTCACGAATAGCAAGGAACAAATCCTGAACCTTTGCTTCAACAGTTACGCCATCTTTTTCACAAGCAAGCAAAGCATCAACATCAGCAGGATTTTGTTCAGCAACAACTTCTGCAACTTCCTGTGCCAATGCCTTAAAGCCATCACCGTTAGCAACGAAGTCTGTTTCGCTGTTGAGCTCAACAACAACGCCTACACCATTATTTGTGTATGCACAAACAGTACCTTCAGCAGCAATACGGGTAGCCTTTTTAGCTTGAGAAGCAAGACCTTTTTCTCTTAAATAGTCTGCGGCTGCATCCATATCACCGTTTGTTTCAACGAGAGCCTTTTTACAGTCCATCATACCGCAACCGGTTTTTTCTCTTAAAGCCTGTACGTCTTTAGCAGTAAAAGCCATTTTTATTTCCTCCGTAAAATTCAGATTAAAATTTAAAATTATTCAGCGTCAGCGGTTTCTTCTACAGCTTCCTCTTCGGTAGCAGCTGTGCCCATTTCAGAGCCTTGTCTGCCTTCGATAACTGCAGCCGCAATTGTTTCAGCGATAAGCTTTACAGCACGGATAGCGTCATCATTACCGGGGATAACAGCATCGATTTCGTCAGGGTCGCAGTTTGTGTCAACAATAGCGATAATCGGAATACCGAGCTTCTTAGCTTCAGCAACAGCGATTCTTTCTTTTCTGGGGTCAACAATGAACATAGCAGCAGGTGCTTTCTTCATATCTTGAATACCACCGAGGAACTTTTCGAGCTTTTCAATTTCAAGGTTAAGTTTTACAACTTCCTTCTTGGGTAAAAGCTCAAAAGTACCATCATCACGCATTGTGCGAAGCTGATTGAGGCGAGCAATTCTTGTTTTAATTGTTGTGAAGTTTGTGAGCATACCGCCGAGCCAACGAGCGTTAACATAAGGCATACCGCAATGCTCTGCTTCTTCCTTTACAGAATCTTGAGCCTGTTTCTTTGTGCCAACGAAAAGAATGTCACCGCCGTCTGCTGCGATGTCACGAACGAACATATAAGCCTCGTTAAGCTTCTTAACGGTCTTCTGTAAGTCGATGATGTAAATTCCGTTGCGTTCTGTGAAGATGTACTCTGCCATCTTGGGATTCCAGCGTCTTGTCTGATGTCCGAAATGAACGCCTGCTTCAAGAAGCTGTTTCATAGATACTACTGCCATTTTAATTTCCTCCTAAGGTTTTACCTCCATCCTATAACGCCCTCAAAACTCATCCAGCAGTATTGATGCACCTGTTTTGAGTAGTATAGAATGTGTGTTATTTTATTTGCTATCTTTCAATAGCCGTAATAGTATATCACAAACCACTTTAAAATGCAAGAACTTTTTTTAAATAATTTACAACGCTTAATATGTTATTACACATTATATATAAAAACCGCCCGATTTTTAAATCAGGCGGATAACGAAATCTCATTATTTTTGTTTTTTGACAATGTTCAAAACTCTGAAAATAGCAGGGCTTAAAAGGATGTTTACTGCAACCTCAAAAACGAAGTTGAGTCCTACAAGTCCTACGAATATATATGATACTATACTTTGTCCTGCCGGAGCCCAAGCCGATAAATCATTGTAAAAGAAGGTGAAACATCCTAAAATAAAGACACCGGAATTTACTATAGGACAAACAAGGGCTGCTAAAAAAACTGCTAAATAACGGTTGACATTTTCGAGAGTTTTGTATGTAAGACCTGCCAAAAGACCGGCAAGAGTTCCTTTAAGCAAAACCGTAACTACCGTACCAAATACATCGAGCTGCATAAATGCAGTCGCATCTCCGCTCAATAGCACCGCCACGCCGAAAACAAAGCCGAGCCAAGCACCTGTTTTTACTCCGCACAAAGCTGCTCCTAAAACAATCGGTACTAAAACAAGTGATACCGAAAATGTCGAGAAGCGTATAAACGCACCGAGTAATTGCAGTACAATTACTATTGCAGTAAACACCGCACTCAAAGTAAGGGTGTTAATCTGCTGTTTTGTCATTTTTTTCATAAAATTACCTCCGATACTGCCCATATAGGTGCAGTTCATAATGAATTTATATAAATCCGATAAAATCGGTTTATACCAAAATGAAATATTTAATTGTTCTTTTCGTAAATTGCACGAAGTCCCTCAAGCAACAAATTCTCATTATATATAATATCATACTTGCAAAGAGGAATAATCTCACGGGAAAGTCCGCCGGTTGCCACAACTGTCGGTTTTTCGCCCAACTCTTCCTCAATTTTTTGAAGCAGTCCGTCAAGCATTGAAGCAGTGCCGAATACTAATCCCGACTGCATACACTCGGTTGTGTTAGCACCGATGACCGACTTAGGCGCTTCTATCGGGATTGAGGTCAGCTGTGCGGTATTTTCTGCGAGAGCTTTTAAGGTCAGTTTTACACCGGCAGCGATTACACCGCCTAAAAATGCTCCGTTTTTGTCAAGCACACTAATTGTTGAGGCAGTACCCATATCAACTATAACACAGGGCATTGTATATTCTTCCTGTGCTCCCACCGCACCTGCCACAAGGTCGGCACCCAACTGTGCAGGGTTGTCAATCTTAATATTAAGTCCTGTTTTGACACCGGGGCCTAACATCAAGGGCACGATGTGGCAAAGCTTTGATACAGCGTGACTGATGTTTTTGCCGACAAGTGGGACTACAGAGGATATAATACAATCCTCAACCTCCTCATAGGAGGTGTCATAAAGAGAGAGAATATCCTTAATCTCGATAGCATATTGGTCTTCGGTTTTTGTGGTATCGGTTGCAAGGCGTGCAGTTAGTTTTAATATATTGCCGTCAAAAGCACCGAGCGTTATGTTTGTATTACCTATATCAATAGTAAGCAGCATTGGATATTACCTCCTTTTCAAATACATTGTTTCGATTCTCTATAGCCATTATATTACATTTTTCAGAAAAATCAATAATTTTATTGACAAAGGAATAAATTGTTGTTATAATACTGGGTGCTAAATGGAAAATTATGTGCATTTAGCTCCTTGCTCTGAAAGATTTCAGGGCCAATAGTCCAAAGGGAGGTGCAAAGTAAATGGCTAATAAGTACGAAGCTGGCGTTATTTTTTCAGTAAAGAACGGTGAGGAAGCTACTACCGCTTTAAAGGAAAAGATTAACGACCTTATCGCAAAAAACGGTACCATTGAAAGCGTTGATGATTGGGGTAAGCGCCGTTTGGCATACCTTATCAATGACGAGGCTGAGGGTTACTACGTTTTCTACAATTTTGAAAGCGATCCTAATTTCCCCGCTGAGCTCGAACGCCGTGTAAAGATTACTGATGGTATCTTACGCATTATGGTTATCAAAAAGTAATGGAGGATTATTAAATGTTTAATTTAGTTGTTTTAACCGGTCGCTTAACTGCTGACCCCGAACTCAAAACTACACCAAATGGTATTTCCGTTACCACTTTCTCCATAGCTGTAAACCGCAATTATCGTTCCGGCGGTGAGAGTCAAGCTGATTTCATTAACATCGTGGCTTGGCGTCAAACTGCGGAATTTGTTACAAAATACTTCAAAAAAGGCAATCTTATTGGTATTGAGGGTTCAATTCAAACCAGACGTTACCAAGATAAAAACGGTAACAACCGTACCGCTTTTGAAGTAGTTGCAAACAACGTTCAGTTTGTTGAAAGCAAGAGAGATTCAGCTCCCGCTGAAGCTACTGCTCCTGCTTCCTTTAGCAATGCTGACACAAATGACTTCGCCGATTTGGGCGATGCTACAGATGACGATTTACCCTTCTAATTAAATCGCCAAAAACAATTTTAACTTTAAGGAGGCTTTATGATGGAAAACGAGAGAAACGATAGACCTATGCACAAGAAACCTCGCAAGAAGGTTTGCCATTTCTGTGTTGACCGTGTAGAAAGCATTGATTATAAGGATGTAGCAAGACTTCGCAAGTTCATCTCCGAACGTGCAAAGATTCTTCCCCGCCGTGCAACAGGTACCTGCGCTGCTCACCAGCGTGAAATTACCACTGCTATCAAGCGTGCACGTCAAATGGCTTTACTTCCTTATGTAAATGACTAATCGATACTTCTTTAACCCTTTGTACTTTTGTACGAAGGGTTATTTTTTTGCCCGAAAAGGTAAAAAATTCAATTTATTATTGCATAATTTAGCAATATAAAAACTTTGTAATAAAATTGTAACTTTTTTTCGTTTTGGGGTTGCAAATTTAACTAAAAGTCTGTATAATGTATGTGTGTAACTTTAACTAATTTATATATAATCATAAAGGATGTGTTTTTTCAATGTCTAACAGACTTTTTCAGGGCGTAATCAATCAGATGAAAGAATCCATTGACCGTACCTTCGGTGTTGTGGATGAAAATTGCACAATTATTGCTTGCAGTGAGCTCAACAAAATCGGTGAAACTATTGACGGACTCAGCATTTTAAATAACGAAACCTTCACAAGCGACAGCTATACCTATAAATCTTTAGGACAGACCTCCGATTCCAACTATCTTGTATTTGTCGAGGGCGATGACCTTTTAGCTTCAAAATATGCTTCGGTTTTAGCTATTTCTTTTTCTAATATAAAATTTTATTATGATGAAAAATACGACCGCAGCAATTTTATCAAGAACATCATTCTTGACAACATTTTACCCGGTGATATTTATTTAAAAGCACGTGAGCTTTACTTCAACAGCGATGTTATGCGTACGGTTATTCTCATTCGTTCAACCGAACACACAGATATTTCTGTTTATGACATTGTGCAAAATCTTTTCCCCGACAAATCAAAGGATTTTGTTATCAGCATTAACGAAAACGATATCGCTCTCGTTAAGGAAACAAAGCCCGGTATTGACCCCAAGACAATTGAAAAGTTGGCTTCATCTATTGCCGATACAATTTCGAGTGAGTTTTATATTCACGTTGTTATCGGTATCGGTACTACTGTCAGCAATCTTAAGGATTTGGCACACTCATTTAAGGAAGCTCAAACCGCACTCGAGGTTGGCAAAGTATTTGATACTGAAAAAACCATTGTTTCTTACGATAACTTGGGTATTGCCCGTCTTATTTACCAATTACCCACAACTCTTTGCGAAACATACTTAAAAGAGGTTTTCAAATTAGGCTCAATTGAAAGCCTTGATGGCGAAACTCTTTTCACAATTCAGCGATTCTTTGAAAACAACCTCAATGTTTCTGAAACCTCAAGAAAGCTTTTCGTTCATAGAAACACCCTTGTTTACAGACTTGAGAAGATTAAAAAGATAACCGGTCTTGACCTTCGTGAATTTGACCACGCTATCATCTTTAAAATTGCTTTGATGGTTAACAAGTACTTAAAGAGCAACCCTATTAAATACTAAGAAAGTGAAGTTTATGGAAGAAAATATCAACATTAACGAAATGGCGACACTTCAAAAACCCGTTATCGAGTTTCGCAGTGTCTCTAAAACATATCAAACAGGTACTCACGCCTTGGATGATGTTAATATAACGATTAACAGCGGTGAATTTGTATTTGTCGTTGGCTCATCCGGTGCGGGTAAAAGTACATTTATGAAGCTTATTATGCGTGAGGAGAAGGCTAATACCGGCAAAATCATTGTAAACGGTTTTAGTCTCGATAAGCTCAAGCGCAAGCAAATTCCCAAGCTTCGCAGAACTATGGGAATTGTTTTCCAGGATTTCCGCCTTATTCCAAATATGAATGTTTTCGACAACGTAGCTTTCGCTATGCACGTTGTAGGGGCAAGTAACAAAGAAATTCGCCGTGAGGTACCAAAGGCACTTGCTAAAGTCGGACTCGGACATAAAGCCCGTTCTATGCCTAACCAATTATCAGGCGGTGAGCAACAGCGTGTAGGTCTTGCACGTGCGCTTATTAACTCGCCGGATATTCTGATTGCGGACGAGCCCACAGGTAACGTTGACCCCAATATGTCTTATGAAATTGTTTCAATGCTTACCGAAATCAACAAAGCCGGCACCACAATTCTTATGGTAACCCACGACCACAATTTAGTTCGTGATTTCAGACACCGTGTAATTATGCTTGACAGCGGTAAGATTGTAGCCGACAATGCCGGAGGTGACCTTCAATGAAATTAAGAAGTTTTAGATACCTTTTAGGTGAAGGCTTTAAAAACACCTGGGCAAACCGACTTATGACACTCGCTTCCATCGGTGTACTCGTTGCTTGTATGGTTATCATAGGTTTAGCTCTTTTAATCAGCGAAAACGTAAATAAAGCAATGGGCGAGCTTGAGAAGCAAAATGTTATTATGGCTTTTATGGAGGATGAAAGCTGGGCAATTTACGGTACAGATTCCTTCGGTAATACAAACGAAAACGTTTATGCAGAGGATGGCTCGTTAATAACCGATAGCTCGGTTATTGACCCCGACTCTTATGTAATCCATAACGATGAGGAAGCGTTAGAGCTTTGTAAAAAAATCGAAAAAATTGACAATGTAAAAAAGGTTGAATTTGTTTCTAACGAAGAGGCTCTCGAAATTGCGACTGCTGATATGGATGAATCTCAAAAAGAATACTTTTCTTTCTTAAAAGAAGAATCCGGCAACCCTATCTCCTGTGCTGCAAGAGTGACAATGGAGGATATGTCAAAGTTCAGTGAAACAAAGAGAGAGATTTTAAAGCTTGAAGGTATCGACTCTATTCGTTCACAGGATGACCTGGCTGATAAAATCAGTGCATTAGAAAAAGGTCTCGGTATAGCAGGTGTGTGGATTGTCGCAATTCTTATCATTATTTCACTTATCATTGTTTCGAATACAATTCGTGTTACAATGTACACACGAAAGCTTGAAATCAGTATTATGAAGGCTGTCGGCGCTACAGATGCCTTTGTGCGTATCCCGTTTGTTGTTGAGGGTATGCTTATCGGTTTTATATCGGCATTGTTTTCGGAAGTGCTTGTTTATTTCTGCTACAGAATTGCAACCGAAACCATTATGTCAAACCTTTCTACCAGCGGTGTTGTTGCCTTCTCCGAGATGGCAATTCCCCTGCTTATAGTATTTATTGCTATCGGTGTGATTGCCGGTGCGATAGGCAGCTTTATTATGATTAGTAAATATTTGCGCCGTGAGGGTAGCGAATTTGCTGCTATCTAATTTATACAAGGTGGTTATTTATGCGAAATAAAACTATACGTATTATTGCAACAATTCTTTGCATTGTACTGTTTGTAACGGTCGTTCCTACCGAAATAGCAAATGTTCCTGTGTTTGCAAAAAAAACTGCTTCTCAAATCAAAAACGAAATTGCAGACCTCGAAGATGAAGCAGATGAAATTCAGGATGAAATCAATGACTTGCAAGGAAAAATCAATGAACAAAAGGCTTTAAAGGATGCTTTAGAAAAGAAAATTGCAAACCTTCAAGAGCAAATTGATATTTGTAATGCTGCCATTGACAAGCTCAATGCTCAAATCAGCAAGTATCAAAAGGAAATTGAGGAATCTGAGGCGAAAATTGAAGCAGATAAACTCGCTTTCAGAAAAAGACTTCGTGCAATTTATATGTCCAATTCCGGCAGTAATCTTCAAATTCTTTTAGGTGCCGAGAACTTTTCTGATTTTCTTTATTTAGCAGAGCTTACCGCTTCTGTTTCGGCTCGTGATAAAATTCTTATCGAAGGTCTTGTTGCTAATATTCAGTCTATTGAAAAGAAGCAAGCCGAAATCGATGCAATGCTTGATGAGCAAATTGAAATCAAAAAGACTATCGATGAAAAACAAACCGAGCTTGAAAAAGAAAGTGCGGCTATTCAAAAGGTCATCAACGGAATTGATGCAGACCAAACAGAGCTTGAAAAAGATAAGGCTTCTGTAGAAGCTCAAATCAAGAAAAAAGAGCAACAATTAGCCGAGCTTAACACCACTGGCGGAACTGATGTCAAATATGATGGCGGTCAATTCCTCTGGCCTGTTCCCGGATATTACGGAATTTCTTCCGGATACGGTTCTCGTTGGGGTACAATTCACCGTGGCATTGATATTGCAGGTGGCGGTATTTCAGGTAAAAAGGTTGTCGCTGTTGCCGATGGTGTAATTGTAAAGCACTATAACTCTTGCAAGCACAACTACGGTAAAAGCGGTAGCTGTGGCTGTGGAGGCGGTTACGGTAACTATATAACAATTAACCACGGTACAAAGGATGGTAAGACATATCTTGCAATTTATGCTCACCTGTCAAGAACCGCTCTTTCGGGTGGCACTGTTAAAAAAGGACAGACTATCGGATACGTTGGTTCAACAGGTTGGTCAACCGGCTTCCATTTGCATTATGGTATTTCCGTAAACGGCAGTTGGGTAAACCCGATGAATTACTATTAAAATATTTTCAAGCCGTCACCGGCAAAAGACGGTGGCGTCTTTTTTGTATAGCGAAAACCACACGCTAAGCGTGTGGTTCCAAAGAGGCTTTTGCCGATGGGTAATCCCGCCGCAGCGGTGGGCTCCACTTGTCAGGGGAGCTGTCAACGAAGTTGACTGAGGGGTAGTTTGAGTGGTTTCTTTTCTCTCCCTCCGTCTTTTTGCCTTATGGCAAAAATCCACCTCCCTCATCAGATGGAGGCTGATTGCCGTATAT
>JAZNWW010000067.1:0-46046 GCA_045593535.1 Acutalibacteraceae bacterium | reverse complement strand
CCTCACTCCCGACATACAACTGTTTTAGAGGAGGACATCAAAAAGGTTAAGGAGCTTAAAATTTTGGCTTCAAGTGATGAGGCAGGCGTGTACGCAATCTCAACCAAAAAAGGCAAACAAATCTTTATTACCGGTCACTCTGAATATGACCGAGATACGTTGGCAAACGAATATTTCAGAGATTTAGAAGCGGGCAAAGAGATAGAAATTCCGAAAAACTATTTCCCGAATGATAATCCAAAGAAAACCCCTGTTGTAACCTGGAGAAGCCACGCAAACCTGCTATATTCAAACTGGCTTAACTACTTTGTTTACCAAACAACACCTTATGATATTAAAAAGATTAAAAAGTAAAAAAAATCGGATGAACAATATGTTCATCCGATTTTTGCTTTTCATTTTAACTCAATTTCGCTTAAAGCGTAATCACCGTTTTCGTGTGGAACGGGGAAAATTATTATCACAGATGACTCCTTCAAATAAAAAGAATATTCGCCAAAGACTACTCTTATTCCATCTATAATTTCTAAATCATCTGTTTTATCAATAAGTTCCTTTGCCTCAAGGCTTTCTTTTCCTTCTAAATCAGTAATTTTACCATTTTTGACACTTTGAGGGAAGGTATCATCAAAGGTCACAATATCGCCGATTGTGAGTTGTCTTGCTTCCTTTGTGCTCATTGTAAAACCGCTCAAAAACAAACTTTCCTCATCATCAACCTTTACCGTACCCTTGTAAAGAAAGCTCACTTTTTCCTCATCCTTGAGTTTGATTTCATATTCTGCCTCGATAATTACTTTTTTGCCGGCATATTTGTTTGTGATGGTTTCTACTTCATCACGAACATTTTGGAATATTGAAGCATTCATCCTATCACGTGCTTCTGTTTTTCCGCCCTCAAAGACAGGATATACTATCTTAATATCCCACTCTTCATATTCCTTTGAGGTAATAGTAAGAGGTTCTATTTCCTCTATTTCGGGCTCTTTTTCCTTCCCGCATCCGCAAAAAGAGAAACAAAGCACTAATAATAACGCTGTGATTTTAAAAAATATTTTTTTCATATTTTCACCTTTTTATAAGCTCGCTACATAGCAGCGAAAGCATTTATTCAATTAAACAAATAACCAAAATAATCGTTTTCGCAAGCTAATTGACAATAATTTATCTTATTTCTGACAATAGTTTTAATCCTTTCAACATAATCCTCATCTGCGGTTTTGCCCTCATTCAACACAAACTTGCCCGATGAAGAATAATATGTGCCAATATCGGTTTTCCAATCATAATTAGTATTAAAATAAATGGCTTCATCATCAGAAAATACATCTCGGCCTACAAAAAGGCGTGAATCGAACTCTGTGCCAAAAAGGTTAGAGAGTGTCGGCAATATATCGAGACTTGAGGTCGGTGAATCAACAACAATCGGCTCTCTGCTTTCAAGTGAGCCACACCAAAGAATAAGTCTTGAATGGTCACGCTGGATATAATTTTGAACATCATATCCGTAAAGTTCGGAAAGGTTATACATCTTGCCAAAGCTTCCGCTTTTGTCCATTCCATAAGGGAAATGGTCAGAGGAAATGCAAATTACAGTATTATTTGCAATACCTTTTGCTTCAAGCTCACTAACTAAATATTCCATTGCATATTCAAGCTCTAAATTAGCAGCCAAATATCCTTTTACCGTATCGGAATAGTTAAGGTCTTTTACCTTATCCCAATTCTTTTTAGTCATTGAGTTGCCGGTTAAGCTATAACCGCTGTGACCGCTTACCGACATATAATAAACATTAAATTTCTCTTTATCAATATATGTGGGAAGTGTCCCCTTAATCATTTCAAGGTCACTTTGAGGCCAACAGTTTTTAACATATTTTTCCATACCGTTGCCCTGTCCCATAAAGCCGTCCGAATAGCCAAGATTTTTATGTGTTAAATTTCTATCATAGTAGGTGTATGAATTATTGTGAAAGGCTTTACCATAATATCCGAGTCTATCAAGCTGACTGCCCATTGTGAAATAGTTGTTATACCTTGCGGTTTGTTTAAATGATTTGCCGCCAAGCATTGGAAGCAGTCCAAAAATGTTTTGAAATTCTCCGCCGGTAGTTCCTGCTGAAGCAGGCTGATAATAATCGGTAAAGTTTATACCCTTTGTCGCAAGTCTATAAAGGGTAGGAGTTAAATCCTTATCTATCACTTCACCCGTAAAAGCCTCTGCCGAAATCATAATAAGATTTTTACCTTTAAAAATCCCTGTATATTCGTTTTGCTGTGAAGCTTTTTGCGACTTGACATAATTGTTCATCTTTTTTATATCGGAATTATCGGTCTTTTTGAAATTAAGGTCCATTTCATTAAAACCGTATTCCTTTTCTGTTTCCTTTTTTTCGGTGTTGCCTTGTGAATTTTGAGACTCCACCTCTTCAAATTCAGCCTCTTTTCCGAAAATGATATTACTCAAATCACGGCGAAGAGAAGGCATAAGTCCAAAGTATTGAACGCTGTTTTGGAAGTTGTACTCCTTTTTATACATTGTCCCGTGAAGACCATCGAAAAGAAAAGCCAAATTCGAAATAATTATAACCGCAACCATAGCAACAGCCACTATACTGCGTGCTTGCCAATTAACACGTTTTGCAGGAACTATCTTTTTCAAGTATGTAATATAAAGAAGCGGCGGAATAATAAACAAAATTATTTTAAAAATACCGTCAAAGGAAAAAATAAGGTCAATAGTTTCGCCCTTATAATCCTTTGCAATACCGCCCGCACCGCCTAAAATGGTGTTAATATCATAAAAAACCTTAAAAAATTTGTGTACGAAATATTCAACCAAATAAATAATTGCCGAAACAGTCATCAAAACGGTAGCAAGTATTTCATTAAAGCGCCTGTTTTTTGAAATAGTGGTCAGCAAAAATCCGATAAACCCATAAAACATCGCAAATAAAAAAGCGTAAAACGTACCTAAAAGCTTTCCCGAGGTTGAAAGCGAAAAAACCACTTCAAAATAAAGCATTACAGCAGGGAAAACCAACATATTAAAAGAAAAAATACTTTTTCTCTTCTTCGTTTCTTGGGGATTATCTGTTTTAACCTCTTTAAGCTTCTCCAGCAGATTTTCCAACATCTACAAAACACCACCATTTCGACATAATTCGACATCATACTTAATATTATACCAATTAAATATAAAAAATCAATTAAAGGTTCTGTTTTGTTTCTATTTTGTAATCATTAAACGAAAAACTTGCACTCTTTATCAAATATTGCTGTTCTTGTGACAGAATAAAACTGCTTTTTCGTGCTTGCCCAATCAAAATATGTGTTTATTACCAGCGAAGGATTAAGGGTATCTTCACATCCTGCCGCAAGACATAAGGTCAGAACATTTCCATCCACCTTAAAGGATTTGATTTTTGGTATTATGTCAACTTCCTTTGTTTTGCCCTTTTTGCCCTTTTTCTCACAGATAATACTGTCACAACTTAAAAATTCAGTGATTTTTTGACCGTCTAAATTGTCAAACTCCAAGCAATACTCGGCAAAGGCAATTTCCTTCATATTTTTTTGAGGAGGAGCAACCTTTAAAAATTCGATACCTGCGGTTGCAACCGCTTTCAGCGCCTCAAGGCAGTCATCCTCGGAAAAATCAGGGTCAATAATTCTGATATCGAGAATTTCATAATCTCCCTCAAAGCCCAATGACAGCGGGACTGCAAAATTCATATAAATATGCTGATTAAAGCCCTCTGTGTACCAAACGGGGATTTTTGATTTTGTGAGAAGCCTTGACATAAAGCGGTTCATATCAAGGTGAGAAACAAACTTCATCCTGTCTTTTTTTCGATAAAAAATTCTAACGTTTCTCAAAGCAAACACCCTCCCCATAGCAATTAGCACCACACGCCGAGCATTTTTCTCTGCAATTCGGGGTGGTTTTTTCTGTCTTTGCGGTTTTGTTTTCTCTTATTAAAAATTCCTTTGAGACAGCATAATCAAGGTGCTCCCAAGGAGTAATTTCCTCGAAAGGTCTTTCTCTGTTTGCATAAAATTCGGGAGAAATTCCACATTCCTTGAATGCCTCGAGCCATTTTTCTAAATCAAAATACTCGGTCCAGCTATCAAATTTACAGCCCTTTTCAAACGCTTTTTCGATAACTGCAGCAAGTCGCCTGTCACCACGAGCCAAAACGCCCTCTAAAAATGAGGTGTTGCTGTCGTGATAGGAAAGTGAAATTTTGCGGGTTTTGATGCAAGATTTCAAATATTCCTGTCGGCGCACAATTTCCTCTTTTGTGATTTGAGGCTCAAACTGAAAGGGTGTAAAAGGCTTTGGCACAAAGGTTGAAACGCTGATTGAGACATTTACCGACTTGCCCTTTGGTTTTTCGGGAAGTGAGTAATACAAATCGACAATTTTTTGTCCCAAATCTGCAATACCCTTTAAATCTTCATCGGTTTCGGTAGGAAGACCTAACATAAAGTAGAGCTTAACCGAGGTGTAACCGCCTTTAAAAGCAGTTTTACAGGTGTCTAAAATTTCTTCCTCGGTCACGTTTTTGTTTATAACATCACGCAGTCTTTGGGTGCCGGCTTCAGGTGCAAAGGTAAGACCGCTTTTTCTCACGTGGTTGATTTTGTCAAGCAGCTCTTCCGAAAAATTATCAATTCTCAGCGATGGAAGTGAAAGACTGATATGGCTTTTTTCGGTCCAATCAAGCATTTCGTTAAGCAGTGGCTCAATTTCTCTGTAATCACTCGTGCTAAGCGAGGACATCGAAATTTCATCATAGCCTGTGTTTTCACAAATACATTTTGCCTGTTGGTTTATCACATCGACACTTTTTTCTCTTACAGGTCTGTAAATAAAGCCTGCCTGACAAAAACGACAGCCTCTGATACAGCCTCTGAAAATTTCTTGAACTGCTCTGTCGTGAACAATCTCAATAAAAGGCACAACAAAGCTTTTTGGATAAAAGGTTTTATCCAAATCCTTCATAATTCTTTTCTTTACACTTTTTGGTGCAGTATCAAGGTTTTTAATCTCAGTGATAACTCCCTTTTCATCATAGGAAACATCATAAAGACTCGGTACATAAACACCCTCGATTTTTGCTGCTTCACGCAAAAACTCCTCTTTTGTTGAGCCCTTTGCTTTGTGAATTTTATAAAGGTCGATAAGCTCTAAATCGACCTCTTCGCCCTCGCCCAAAAAGAAAATGTCAACAAAGTCGGCAATAGGCTCGGGGTTGCAAGCACAAGGACCACCTGCCACCACCAAGGGTGAAAGCGATTTTCTGTCCTTTGATTTAAGGGGGACTCCTGTCAAATCCAGCATATTAAGCAGATTTGTATATGCCATTTCATATTGCAGAGTAAAGCCGATAAAATCAAAATCCTTTATACTGTCTCGGCTTTCAAGTGCAAAAAGCGGAATATTTTCCTTTCTCATTACCTCTTCGAAATCGACAGCAGGTGCAAAAACACGCTCGCACCAAATATCCTCTCTTTCATTAAAGAGAGAATAAAGAATTTTCATGCCTAAATGTGACATACCGATTTCATAGGTATCGGGAAAACAAAAGGCAAAACGAACATCCACCTTTGCTTTATCCTTTATCACACTGCCGATTTCCCCACCGGAATATCTGCCCGGCTTTTGAACAGAAAGAAGTAATTCCTCAAATTTTTTGTTATCCATTTGAAAATTCCTTTGCTAAAGTATATTTATTCTAAAATTATATCAAAATTTACACTATTTTTCAAGGCGAGATATTCTCACTTTAAAGCAAACCTAACATTGCACTATTCAGTACCTTTTAAAACAGAAAACATTTGACCTTTTATACTGTTTTTGGTATAATTATTTTAACTATTTTTTAAGGATGTTTGATATGGCTGAAAAACGAAGTAATTTTTCCGGAAAGTTAGGTTTTGTCCTTGCTGCTGCCGGAAGTGCTGTGGGACTCGGTAATATTTGGCGTTTTCCCTATCTTGCCGCAAAGCACGGTGGCGGTATTTTTCTTTTAACATATTTGGTTTTAGCGGTGACCTTTGGCTTTACCCTTCTTTGCACCGAAATTGCAATAGGCAGAAAAACAGGTAAAAGTGCGATTGATGCTTTCCGCTCACTTGACAAAAGATTCACTTTTTTGGGTTGGATAGCGGCTATAATCCCGACATTTATTCTTCCTTACTACTCGGTTATCGGCGGTTGGGTTATAAAATATTTCGGCGTTTATGCGACAGGCGGTGGCTCTTATGCCGCAGGCAAGGGATATTTCGATAGCTTTATTGCAGAGCCTTTAGAGCCGGTTATTTGGTTCTTGATTTTTATAGGAATTACTGCTGTGATAGTACTTTTCGGTGTCGAAAAGGGCATTGAAAAGGTGAGTAAATTTATGATGCCGATCCTTATTGCTCTGACGATGTTTATTGCAGTGTATGTAATGTTTATGCCGGGCGCTATGGAGGGTGTAAAATATTATCTCACTCCTAATTTCAAGGAGTTTTCCTTTACAACAGTGCTTGCCGCTATGGGACAGCTTTTCTATTCAATGTCTATCGCTATGGGTATTATGATTACCTATGGCTCGTATATGAAAAAGGATATAAACATTGAGTCCTCTGTAAGAAACATTGAAATTTTTGATACAGGTATTGCCTTTTTGGCAGGTCTTATGGTCATTCCTGCAGTTTTTGCCTGCGGTGACTTTGGAAAGCTTAACAAGGGCGCAGGACTTATGTTTGACACCTTGCCGAAGGTCTTTGAGGAAATGCCGGGCGGTCATATAATCGCTGCTGTTTTCTTCCTGATGGTTTTCTTTGCGGCTATCACCTCCTCCATTTCGCTTATGGAGACTATTGTTTCAATTTTCCGAGACAAGCTCGGTTGGGGCAGAAAAAAGGCTTGTCTTGTAGTTCTTATTGTGACTATTGCTTTAGGCTCACTTTCCGCTCTCGGTTATGGGTCACTTTCCTTCATTTCAATAAAATCTATCGGTTTTTATTTCCTTGAGATGTTCGACTTCATCACAAACAGCGTGCTTATGCCGATTGTAGCCCTTATCACCTGTATATTTGTTGGTTATATTTTGAAACCAAAAACACTTATTGAAGAAATGAATATAGGCGGCAGATTTAAAAGCACAACGCTTTATAACATTATGGTAAAATATGTTGCTCCCGTATTCATAGTTGCAATTCTTGTTTTCTCGGTTTTAGAAGGCTTTAAGATTATTGAAGTTTAATTTTTAAAATCCTCGCTTTGCGGGGATTTTTCTTTTTTTGCCCACAGCAGAATTTATATATTATTCTTGTAATTTATGAAATTATATAGTATAATTATTAAGTATGTATAATAATTAAAGATAGGTGTATATATGGACATTTTAAAGGTCTTGACTGAAGAGTTTTCCCTAAAACCTTTTCAGGTTGAAAACACAGTAAAACTAATAGATGAAGGAAACACAATTCCGTTCATCGCAAGATATAGAAAAGAGGTCACAGGCTCGCTTGATGACCAGGTTTTGCGTGAGCTTAATGATAGACTTTGCTATCTGCGAAATATGGATGAAACAAGAGAAAAAATCAAAAAATCCATTGAGGAGCAGGGTGCTTTAACAGAAGAACTTATCGAGGCTATTGAAAATGCTAAAACCTTGACAGAGCTTGATGACATTTATCGCCCTTACAAGAAAAAGAAAAAGACAAGAGCTACTGTTGCGAAAGAAAAGGGACTCGAGCCTTTGGCAGAACTTATTTATGCACAAGAGCCCGACTCTGAAGATCCCTCCGTTTTGGCAGAGGCTTTCATAAATGAAGAACTCGGTGTCCAAACAATAAATGATGCACTCAAGGGTGCTATGGATATAATCGCTGAAAAGATTTCGGATGATGCAGATATCAGAAAACGTATGCGCTTTGTTGCATCTGCTCACTCAATTCTCACCGTTAAAGCCAATGCCGAGGATATCGGTGTTTACGAAATGTATGCCGATTACAGCGAGAGTGTAGCCAAAATTCCCGACCATAGAGTGCTTGCTATAAATCGTGGAGAAAAGGAGGAGCTTTTAAAGGTTTCTCTCGACTTTGACAAGGACAAGGCAATGTTTATCATTGCAAAAAATCACATAAAAGAAGGTTCACCTTCTACCGAAACGGTAAAATTGGCAGCAGAGGATGCCTATTCGAGACTTATTTTTCCATCTATCGAGCGTGAAATTCGTTCCGCACTTACAGAAAAAGCTTCAAGCAGTGCGATTAAGGTTTTTTCGACCAACTTAAAACAGCTTTTAATGCAACCTCCCGTTAAGGACAAGGTAACACTCGGTCTTGACCCCGGTTACAGAACAGGCTGTAAGGTAGCGGTTGTAGATGGTACCGGAAAGGTGCTTGATACTGCAGTTATTTACCCCGTACCGCCAAAATCAAAAATTGAGGAAGCAAAAATCATTATAAAAACGCTTGTCAAAAAACACGGTGTTGAGGTATTTGCTATTGGTAACGGAACTGCAAGTCACGAAACCGAGTGTTTTGCTGCCGAGGTTATAAGGGAGCTCGGAACAGGACTTTCATATATGGTAGTAAGTGAAGCGGGTGCAAGTGTTTACTCCGCTTCAAAATTGGCGGCAGAGGAATTTCCCGATTATGACGTTTCGCTTCGCAGTGCGGTCTCAATCGCCCGCCGACTGCAAGACCCCTTGGCAGAGCTTGTCAAAATTGAGCCGAAGGCTATCGGTGTCGGTCAATATCAGCACGATATGCCCCCTGCACAGCTTAATTCCGCATTAGACGGTGTTGTTGAAAATTGCGTTAACAGCGTGGGTGTTGACCTTAACACCGCCTCTGTTCAGCTTCTTTCACGTGTTGCAGGTTTAGGTCCGGCGCTCGCTAAAAACATTGTTGCCTACCGTGAGGAAAACGGAAAATTCCAAAACAGAAACGAGCTTAAAAAGGTTTCCAAATTAGGTCCGAAAGCATTTTTACAATGTGCGGGATTTTTGAAAATTGCCGATGGCAAAAACGCACTCGATAACACAAGTGTTCACCCCGAAAGCTATGCTGCGACGAAATCACTTTTAAAGCTTTGTGATTATTCAGACCGTGACCTTAAAAATGGCAGTGCCGAAAATTTGGGTGAGAAAGTAAATGCCCGAGGAGTTGAAGCCACCGCCGAGGAGCTCGGCATTGGCGTTCCGACACTTACTGATATTGTAAAGGAATTAGAACGCCCCGGTCGTGACCCACGTGATGAATTGCCACCTCCCCTGCTCCGCCAAGATATTATGTCTATGGAGGACTTGAAAGCAGGTATGAAGCTTAAAGGAACAGTCAGAAATGTAATTGACTTCGGTGCTTTTGTTGACATCGGTGTTCACCAAGACGGTCTTGTTCACATCTCGGCTATCTGTGACCGATTTATAAAACATCCGTCAGAGGTTTTAAAGGTCGGAGATATTGTTGATGTTTATGTTTTAGGTGTCGATGTGGCTAAAAAACGCATTTCTTTAAGTATCAAGGAGCCTAAAAATTAAATGTTGGTAAAAAGAAAAAATAATATAAAGGGAAGTTTGATTTTATCCCTTGCCGCTCTTATTTGGGGACTCGCTTTTGTAGCACAAAGCGGCGCAGCCGACAAGGTCCCGCCCTTTTTGTGCAACGCCTTGCGTTCCTTTATTGCGGCGATTGTGCTTTTCATATTTTGGGCTCTTACAAATATGAAAGAAAAAAAGCCTTTTTTTGAAAAAGAAAAGACAAAAACATACATAACAGCCGGCATCATTTGCGGCGTGTGCCTGGCAATTTCGGTAAATTTCCAGCAATTCGGAATTGCAGCTTATGAAGCAGTCGGTGCTTCGAGTGAAGCCAGAGCCGGATTTTTAACCGTGCTTTATGTAATCATTGTACCGCTTATATCGGTATTCAGAAAAAAGAAAATCAGACTACCTGTCTGGATTGGTGTAATAATCGCTTTGGCGGGTGTTTATCTGCTCTGCTTTTCGGATGGCATTAGCGGAATTTATTTGGGCGACTTACTTGTGCTGTTATGTGCCTTTACCTTTTCGTTGCATATTATTTCGGTTGACAAATATGTTTCTGTTACAGGCGGTATAAAGCTGTCGATTATGCAGTTTTTGGTTTGCGGTATTATATCGCAAATAATGTCACTCATTCTTGAAAGCTCAAGCACCACACCTCAAAACATATTACAGGCCGCTGATGAAATTATATATTTAGGCGTTATGTCCAGCGGTGTTGCCTACACCTTGCAGGTGGTAGGACAAAAATTTGCCGAGCCGACAGTCGCTTCAATTTCTATGAGTTTGGAAAGTGTATTTGCCCTGCTTGGCGGCTGGATTATATCGGGAAATGCCTTATCCGACCGAGAAATTGTCGGTTGTGCGCTTGTCTTCGTTGCAATAATTATCGCCCAACTGCCCGATTTCAAAAAAAGAGTATAATTTACAGTTTGTTAAATTTCGTTTTAGTTTAATTTGATATAATAAAAAAACGAAACTACGAGTTTGGAGGAATATAAATGATTAAAGTTACAGGCCTTAGTAAAAGGTACGGTACTCACCTTGCAGTAAAAGATGTTAGTTTCAACATCGAAAAGGGTGAAATTGTCGGCTTTTTAGGTCCTAACGGAGCGGGTAAATCTACCATTATGAATATTTTGACAGGCTACCTCTCCTCAACACAAGGAAAGGTGGAAATTGACGGATTTGACGTTTCGGACTATCCCGAGGATGCAAAGCGCCGTATCGGTTATTTGCCCGAAATCCCACCTCTTTATACCGATATGAAGGTCAGAGAATATCTGAACTTTATATACGACCTTAAAAAAGTCAAATTTCCAAAAGGCCCTCATATTGATGAGGTTTTAAAGCTTATTAAAATCGACCACGTGCAGAACCGACTCATCAAAAACCTTTCAAAAGGCTACCGCCAAAGAGTAGGCTTTGCAGGTGCGCTTATCGGTAACCCCGATGTGCTTATTCTTGATGAGCCGACAGTTGGTCTTGACCCGAAACAGATTATTGAAATCAGAAACCTAATCTCACGTCTAGGCAAAAATCACACAATAATTTTGTCAAGCCATATTCTTTCCGAAATACAAGCGGTCTGCAAACGTGTTATCATCATCAACCAAGGTCAAATTGTAGCTGATGACACACCCGAAAATCTCTCGGACAAGCTTTCAACCGATTTTTCAGTAGTTGCTCGTGTTGTCGGCAACGAAAAAGAAATTTATGAAATGCTCACAACAATCAAGGGTGTTAAAAAGGTTACAAGCCTTGGCAAAAACGAAGAAAACACCACCGATTTCCTTATCGAACCGGAAGAAGGCGAGGATGTCAGAGGTGCTGTGTTCGAACGTATAGTATCACGCAAAAAACAGCTTTTATCCCTTTCGAGCAACAAGCTGTCTCTTGAGCAAATCTTCTTAAAGATTACTGAAAGCGACAGCGCCGAAGAAATCAAAGAAATACTTTCTAAAAAGGAGGAAAACTAAATGACTGCCATTTTTAAAAGAGAGTTCAAGTCTTACTTCACAACTCCCGTAGGCCTCATATTTATTGCGGCTGTTTACTTCTTTTTAGGACTTTTGTTCCACAATATGTACAGTATGGGATTAGCACAAGTGCATCTGGTTGTCGCTTCGATGTCCTCTATTATTTTATACATAGTGCCTATTCTCACAATGAGAATTATGAGTGAGGACAAAAAGCAAAAGGTTGACCAGCTTCTTCTTACCGCTCCCGTAAAGCTTGTGTCTATCGTAATGGGTAAATTTTTCGCTGCTCTTGCTGTCTTTGCAATCAGCTTTGCCCCAACTGTTATTTTCGAAGGCATTGTTCTTTCAAGTGCGGCAGAGGCAGAAGTTTCCGTTCCGATAATGTACTACGTTTATTCGCTTATCGGTATAATGCTTTTGGGCGGAGCTTTAATTTCTATCGGTATGTTTGTTTCCTCCCTCACCGAAAGCACAGCAATTTCTGCAATACTGACCCTTGCTATAAACATATTGGTTTCCTTCTGCCCTTACTTCGCTTCAATAATCTCTACTAATTGGATTTCTAAAGTCATCACATCGCTATCATTTATCGACCGATTTGAAAACTTTAGTCAAAACATTTTCTCTTTTACCGATATTTTATATTTCTTAAGTATTATCGCCATTTTCCTTTTCCTCTCGATACGCTCACTCGAGAAGAAGAGATGGTCTTAAAAGGAGGTTTACAGTAATGAGTGAAATAAATAACAACATTCCCGAAAACGAAATCGAAGTCAAAACAGAAGAAACTGTAAAAGCTCCAAAAAAGAAAAGAGCAAAGCTTATCAAAAACCAACACCTTTTCAAAAAAGGCTCGGTTGCAATGGCAATAACTGCCGCTTTTGTGGCTATTGTCATCGTTGCAAATGTCCTTTTCTCTGCTTTGGCAGAGCACTACCACCTCGAATTCGATATGACAAAGGACAAGGTACACACCGTAAGCGAGGGCAACCTTGACTTTATCAAAAATCTTAAAGATGAGGTTGAAATTATAGTTTGTGCCACTGAAGACTCTTATGCTTCAGGTATGATTGACCACGCTTACAACAACTATCAAATTACCGACACCTCTCTTTCAGACTACTATAATCAAACAATTAAGCTAATAAACAAATACGCAGAGTACAACGATAATATAAGCTTAAAATTTGTTGATACCTCCTCTGCTGAAATCATTGAAATTGCTTCAAAATACAGCAACCAAAACTTATCTTTCGGAAGTGTCATTGTAAGTTGTGAAAAGAATGACAACGAGCGTGTAAAGGTTTTGAATTTTGAGGATATTTACCTTTTAAGCGAGGACACTTCAAGCTACTACACAACAGGCTATGCCTCCTATACTTTGACAGGTAATAACCTTGAAAACGCCCTTACAAATGCTTTGGCTTACGTGACCAGCAGCGAAACCAAAACCCTCGGCTTTGTTACGGGTCACTCGACAAATGATGCCACCGAATATTACCGTCAAGCTCTGACCGCCAACAACTATGAAATAGTTGACATTGATGCAAAGGTAGTAAAATCAATTCCCGAAGAAGTTGACGCTCTTGTTATTTGTGCGCCGACAATTGACTTTACCTCTGATGAACTTTTTGTTATCGAGAAATTTTTGGAAAACGGCGGCAAGCTCGGAAAAGGTCTTGTGTTCTTTGCCGATGTTACAGCACCATATCTCACAAACCTTTATGATGTTTTGTCACAGTGGGGTATAGTTGTTGATGATGGTGTTCTTTTCGAAACAAACGAGGACCTTCATTTAGCCGATGACCCTCTTACCATGTATTCTCTGCCTGCTTCAGAAAACGAAATCACCGAAAATTTAGCTTCTTTCTGCCTTTCTGGCTACAACGCTCCTTTGAGTGTGGGCAAGCCTTCTGACTCATCTATTAAGGCAGAAAGTCTGGTTGAAACCTCCAAGAGCGTAGTTGCCGCTCCAAAGGGCACAGCCGCTTCCTGGACAGGACACAAAAAGTACACCAAAAAAGCTTACTCCACTCTTATACGTGCAACAAAATCGACCTACAACGATGAAAACAAGGAAATTTCCAGCAGTATTTTAGCTTTTAGCTCGGTAGAATTTATCAATTCTCAATACCTGCTCACAGGTCAAATTTCAAACCTTTCTCTTTCTTTCTATGCGACAGAATCAGCTGTAGGAGCAGAGGACACAGGACTCGATTTCGACCCGAAGATAATCTCAACTGCAGAAAACTTTATTGTTGAAGAAAGCTCTGCTAAAACTGTGAAGGTAATCTTTATGTGGGTATTGCCCATCGCTTGCTTGTTACTCGCAGTATATATTTATATCAGAAGAAGGAACGCTTAAATTTATGGAAAATTTACCCGAAAATAACGGTTTTTTCCCTGAAGAATTGGAAACAGAGGAAGAACAATCGACTATATTTTCTGCCCCCGAGTCCCACAGTACAAAAAACCAAAACAAGCAAAAAAAGCCCGTTTTAAAGTTAATTTCGATTGTGCTTGTTGCCGCAATTTTAATAACAGGCGGAATTATTGCCATTAAAAATGTTCCGACAGAAAATAGTGACAACCAAACCGAAGATTCTTTTCTCTCGGACAAAACCATAAATGTTTTGGTTTCAAATCAAGAGGATTTTAAAACCGTAACTGTCAAGAATAAAAACGGTTCATTCAAGTTTTATCCCGAAAAAGCTAAGGAAGACGGCGAAGAAGTCACTAATTGGTATTTAAAAGGCTATGACAAAGAGCTTGTGAGTGATTATTATATCGGAACGGTTGTAAGCACTATCGCCAATCTCACCGCTACTAAAGAAATTTCCGATATGTCACCTGCCGACTGCGGTCTTGACAAGCCGGAGGTTACGGTAACTGTCAACAAAAATGATGGCAGCAGCTTCTCGGTTTTAATAAGCGGAACCAGCTTTGACAACACCGAGTGCTTCTTTAAAACGGATGACAGCGACAAAATTTACACCACCAACTCAGGCTTTAAGGAAACCTTTATTTTCACCGATTTGGAATTGGCGGCCGCTCCTATACTTCCCGGCTTTGACATTGGAAACATCACGGGCTATACCTCGGATGACGGAACACTTACCTTGTTTGATAAAATCACTCTCACCGGTAAAAACTTTAAGACACCGCTTGTGCTGCAGCCTAATGATGATGAGCTTTTGTCATCTGTTCTAGCTTATATTGTGACAAAGCCGACAAAGAGAGTTGCCGAAAGCGAAAGTGTCGAGGCAGTTTTCAACATTTTCAAAAGCGGTCTTTCCGCTTCCGAAATATACGCTTTTGATGTAAAGGCGGCAACCCTTAAAAAATTTGGTCTTGACAGCCCCGATTTAGTAGCTACAATGACTATTAAGGGTAAAACTCTGACATATAAATTTGCCTTGCAAAAAGATGGTGACTATGCGGTAATTTGTGATTCATCAAAGGTTGTAGGAAAAATTGATGCCTCCTCGGTGCCTTTTGTAGAATATGAACTCAACAATTACTATTCCTCCTTCGTTTGCCTGATTTCTATTGATACACTCGATTACTTCGAGCTCAAGGTCGGCAAAGAAAAATATAAATTCGCTATCACACAAACTGTGACAGATACCGATGAAACCGAATATGAAATAAAACTCAACGGTGAGACTATTGATGTTGAGAAATTCCAAGAGGTTTATATGGAGGTTGTAGGTATCTCCTGTAGCGACTTTACTGTGAGCAATGTTAACTCCTCACCCGATTACACCTTTACCTTCAAGTTTAATAAAGAAAACGGTGGCGGAAAAACCGTAACAGAGTTTTACAAAATTTCCGATACACGTTATCAATACGCAACCGATGGTGTCAATTTGGGTAAGGTTAATTCCTACTCGCTCAAAAAGGTAATTGAGTCTCTGACAAAAATTTCCGCATCCAATTAACTTGACAAATTTGGCGTTTACCATTATAATATGAAAGCAGTAGGGACTGCATTTCCTTTAAGGAGATGTAGTCCTTCTTTGTGCGCAAACTAATTTTTAAAAGGATGATTTTTTATGTCACAGCGCAAAAAGTATGATGTAGCAATTATCGGTGGTGGTATCGGCGGTCTTATGGCGGCATACCGATTAAAGCAAAACTCTCCCGAGCTTGAAATAGTTATTACCGAGCGTGGAAATACCCTTGAGAAAAGAAACTGTCCTGCAGGCAGAAACAGCGTTTGTGTTCATTGCAAAACCTGCAGTATTACAAGCGGTTATGCAGGAGCCGGCGCATTTTCTGATGGTAAGTTCAATTTAGGTACTGCTTATGGCGGCACATTGGGCGAGGAGCTTGGCGATACTATTGCTAACAAATACATTGATGAGGTTGACAAAATTCTCGTTAAATATTGCACATCGGGCGAGGTAAAGGTTTATAAATCAAACGATGAGCTAAAGCTTAAATGTATCCAAAACAATTTACGGCTTCTTGATATGAACGTAAAGCATTTGGGCACAGACAAAAACTTTGTCACAATGCAAAATCTTATATTTGCACTCGAAAAACAGGGTGTTGATATGAACGCCTTTTACGATTGCGAAAATATCGAAAAGGAAAATGGTACATATATCCTTTCCTATACAAACGGTGAAAAAATAGAAGCTAAAAGAATTATTATCGCAACAGGTCGAGGCGGAGCTAATTTTGTGGCAGACTTTTGCCGCAAATTTGGTGTCAAAATGCACTCAAACCACATCGATATCGGAGTCAGAGTTGAGATGAAGGACATTGTCTGGAAGGAATTTTCCGACAAGATTTACGAGCCTAAAATTCTTTATAAAACAAAAACCTTTGAGGACAAATGCCGTATGTTCTGCTTTAACAAGGGTGGACTTGTATCTGCCGAGAATAATCACGGTATCATCACCGCAAACGGTCACTCCTATGCCGAGGATGAAAAGCGAACCGAGAACTGCAACTTTGCAATTCTCTCCTCTATCCGCTTTACAGAGCCCTTTAACCAACCGACTGAATATGCTGAAAACATTTCCCGCCTTGCTAATATGATTGGTAACGGAAATGTACTTGTTCAGCGCTTTGGCGATTTGATAAGAGGAAGACGCACAAACGACCACAGACTCAGCCAAAACACAGTCGAGCCTACCTTAAAGGCTACTGCAGGTGACCTATCCCTCGTTCTTCCCCACAGAATTTTAACCAACATAATAGAAACAATTTATGCTCTCGATAAAGTAGCCCCGGGAAGTGCAAACGATGACACACTTCTTTACGGATGTGAAAGTAAATACTACTCAATCCGCCCGGAATTTATGAATAATGAATTTGAACTGACAGATGGTGTTTATATTATCGGTGATGGCAGTGGCATTTGTCGAGGACTTTCGCAGTCGGGTGCTATGGGTATTTATGTTGCCGACTGTATTACTAAAAAATAGTATTAAAAATGGTGATGTTCCAAATGAACATCACCATTTTTTTAATTTTCTTCTGTGCCTTCTGTTTCTTGAGGCGCTTTTTTTGATTTTATTATATCCTTTATGACAGTAAATAATATTACCACCGCAGCAAGAGATACAACTACTATTAAAATGACCGTTGTTGTCATTTTGTTATCGCTGTTATCACTTGAATTTTTCTTTTTAAAAGCCTCACTCTTTGCAAAGCTGTCAAAAACCGTCTCAATATAAGCGGTATCGGCATTTTCATTTGTGAGAAAAACCAAACAGTAATTTTTACTGTTTTCTACCGTGAAATACTGTGTAAAATTAAAGCTTCCGCTTTGGTCTTTATCAAAGTATTCGGTCTTTATAAACTTTTGCTCACCGACAGTCACAACGCTGTGAATAGGTCTTTTTTCCTTGTGACCTATAATTGTGCCCATATTTTCTTCGAGCTCTTTTTGCGTGAAGAAGTCAAAATCTATTGTCGCTTTTGAAAATTCGTTGTCATAGCTTAAAAGCTTAATCTGTTTTGAATTATCCTCATTGACAGCCAAGTGTGACACGTTATTATCAAGGCAGTATTTATCGAGTTCTTCCTCACTTGTCTTTAAAATTTCGCTCACTTTCGATTTGTTTTCCGAATAAAGCAAAAATTCTTCAGGCAAGGTGATATCAGGCTCGGTAAACGCAAAAGCCGAAAACCCAAATAAATTTAATATAACCAAAAGTGAAATTAAAAATCTTTTCATTTTAAATCAATCCATTTTGTTTTTTCGCCGAAGTCAAGGTGTTTTGCATAAGCATTGCGATAGTCATTGGTCCCACTCCGCCGGGAACAGGAGTGATAGCACTTGCCTTATCTTTGACATTTTCATAATCAACATCACCGCAAAGCCTACCGTTTTCTCGGTTCATTCCAACATCAATTACGACAGCGCCTTCCTTTACCATATCAGCGGTTACGAAGTTTGCCCTGCCTACTGCCGCTACCAAAATATCGGCAGTTTTGCAAATTTCCTTTAAATTCTTTGTTCTTGAGTGGCAAATCGTAACGGTACCGTTTTCGTGAAGAAGCAACATTCCCATCGGCTTGCCCACGATATTAGAACGACCGATTACAACACAGGTTTTACTTTCAACCCCGATATTTTCGTACTTCAACATTTCCATCACACCGGCCGGTGTGCAGGGAACAAAGTCATAGTCACCTATCATAATTTTGCCTACATTTGAGGGATGAAAAGCATCAACATCTTTTTCGGGTAAAATTGAATTGATGATAATTTTTTCATCCAAATGCTTTGGCAATGGCAGTTGACAAAGAATACCATTTATACTCTTTTTGCAGTTAAGCTCGTTTATTAAAGCCAAAAGCTCCTCCTCGGTGGTGGTTTCGGGTAGCGCATATTCCTCCGAAATAATTCCGAGCGCTTCACAAGCCTTTTTCTTGTTTGCAACATATACTTTAGAAGCGGGGTCTTCACCCACGATAATTACCGCAAGACCGACCGTAATTCCCTGTTCCTTTAAAACCTTTACTTCATCTGCCACCCTTTGCTTTACGGCAGCAGAAATTATTTTTCCATCAATTATCTTGGTCATTTTCGTTCTCCTCAACATTTTCCTCGGCATTTTCTGTGAAAGCGGCAACGTATTCCGGTTCTTTCGCTTTTTCCTTTGTTCTCTTTGCAAGAACAACAAGCAAAATTGTTGCTACAAGCACTAACAAAAGTGACAAAAGCTGTGATACTCTGAAAGCTCCAAGCCTCAAGCTATCGGTTCTGAAGCCTTCTATTACAGCTCTGCCGAGTCCATACCACACACAGTACATAAGTGCAATTTGTCCTTTGAATTTGCGCTTTTTACTGAAATGATGTAACACAAAGAAACCTATAATACACCACACCGACTCATACAAAAAGCAGGGATGTGCCAAAGCGGTCGGGTCATAGCCTTTTTCAACAAAATCACGTATAACATTTTCACTTGTCATACCCCAAAAGCTACTGCCTGTCGGTCCGCCAAAAGCCTCTTGGTTAACAAAATTTCCCCATCTGCCTATTGCTTGACCGATTAAAAAGCCGATTGCAGTCAAATCGAACATATCGAGTATATTCACTTTTCTCAATTTGCACATAAGTGCACCGATAGAAAAAGCTCCGATTACACCACCGTAAATTGCAAGTCCCGAAAAGCCTTGACCATCACCAAAACCGAAGAAATCTTTTAATAAATTTCCATCTATACCATCAAAAATTAAATAATATGCTCTCGCACAGAGAATTGCAAGCGGTACTGTCACCAAAACAACATCAATCATTCTGTCAAGGTTTATATCGAAACGCTTGTGATTTTTAATGGCATAAATAAGTGCCAGCACAAATCCCAAAGCAATAAGCAAACCGTACCAATAAATATCCCAATGAAAAGAACCTATATTTATGCTGAACAAAACAGGGTTTAGTGTTAAATGTATTCCAAAAATTATAACTTCCACTTATTTTTCCTCCGAAGGAATAATTACAGATAAAACGGATTTTTCATCATCAAGCTTTTGAAGGCGTTTGTAAACATCCTCCATTGTGACAGATTTGAGATATTTAATATTGTCAAACACTCCACTGTCGGTCATAGCGCTGTCAACCATCTGCATTGCAATTCCTTCAACCGAGTCAAAAAGCCTGATTGCATTTCCATACATACCGGCTCTTACTGCTGTGAAAAGCTTTTTGTCAATGCCCTCTGTTTTGAGCCTTGCTATCTCTTTCTTGATTTCCTCTGCTACCAATTTAGGATTATCTGATTCACCCTCAAAAATCACTGCCGAATAACCGTAGCCTGTGAAATATTCGGTCGAGAACTCATCGTTTATAAGCCCCATATTTATAAGCTTTTTATAAAGCGGAGAAGCATCCCCCGCCAAAATTTCCAAAAGAATGGCTGTGCAAACCTTTTGCTTAACACTGCGCTCCGGCTTTGACATTGTTTCCTTAAAGCCAAGGCAGAACATCGGTTGAGCTATCGGGAAGCTTTGTTCAACATAAGATTTAACTACTTCCTCGGGTTCTTCCTCCATAATACGCTCAATTTCAATAGCATCGGGCTTTTTAAGAGTGGTTTTAATTTGATTTAAAACCTTTTCTGTTTCAATATTTCCCGCAATACATATGAACATATTGGCAGGGTTATAAAATGTATTATAGCATTTATAAAGCAGGTCGGCATCAATTTGTGCTATTGACTCTGTTGTACCCGCAATATCAATTCTTACAGGATGGTTGTGATACATCGCCATCAGCATATTAAAGGTAACTCTCCAACCGGGACTGTCATCATACATTCTGATTTCTTGACCGATAATACCCTGTTCTTTTTCTACGGTCGCCTGTGTGAAGTAAGGCGACTGCACAAAATTAAGCAATATGTCAAGATTTTCATAAAACTTATTCGAGCAGGAGAAAAGATAACAGGTTCTGTCAAATGAGGTAAATGCGTTAGCGTAAGCACCGGTTTTTGCATACTTTGAAAACGCATCGCCATCCTCACTTTCAAAAAGCTTATGCTCCAAAAAGTGAGCAATACCTTCAGGCACGGTGGTTTTTTCTCCGTTTGCCGAAAAACAAGTATCAATAGAACCATACTTTGTACCAAAAATTGCATAAGAGGAACTATATTGCGGTTTTTCAAGAATATAAATCTTGAGTCCGCAATTAAGAGTCGCTTTAATATAGCTTTCGCCGATATCGCTTTCGAAAAACTCTCTTTTCATTACTTTTCCTCCTTTTTGGGCATAAGTGTATATACTGTGTGAAGCTTTACTCCATTTGCAGCTTTAATTACATCTTCTTTTGTAATGTTTTTAATCTTTTCGGCTAACTCCTCGGGGGAATAAGCAGTTTTATTATTAGCCTTTAATGTGTACCATCTGTCAATAGTAGTAAGTGAATCGCTGTAGGTTCTGAGTGTATCAGCAACGCTTCTCAAAGAAGACTCAAACTCGAAATTTGAAAACTCGCCCTTTTTGACAATTTCCAACTGATTCAGAATTTCAGATTTTGCCTTCTCGGCATTTTGTGGCTCAACACCCGAATCAACCATCAAATAACCTTTGATACGGGTAGCGGAAGATGAACAATAATAGCAAAGACTCATTTTTTCTCTTACATTGCTGAAAAGCCTTGAATAAGGACCGCCACCGAAAATATCGTTCATAATAAGTATCGGCAGTGTTTCATCATCATTACCATATTCTTTTGTAGTAAAGCCCATAACAAGCTTGCCTTGTTTTACTGCCATTTCTTCCGAAACAGTATTCACTTTGTCAGACTCTTTAGCAGGCTTTGTAAATGTACAGCCAAGGACATTTTCCCTTTTGAGCTCTGAAAACTTTTCCGAGATGCTTTCAAAAAGCCCTTGCGGCAAAGCTGCACCCACAACCTGAACTCTTAAATATGCGCTTTCGAGCATATTGATCCAAGCGGAATATAAGCTTTCGCCTGTAATTGCGTTTACCTCTTCTTCTGTTCCGCATTTAGGAAGCCCGTAAACATCCTCCGAAAACATCGCCGACAGCATTTGCTGTCTCGCATACAAACGCTTATCACTCGACTCGTTTTTGATATGCTCTATTGCTTTTCTTTTCTCTCGCTTCAAGTCTTCCTCTAAAAAAGCACCGTTTTCGGTACTCGGCTCAAAAATGAGACCTAAAAGCAAATCACAGGCTCTTTTTAAAAGAGACTCCTCCTCCAAGGAATAGCGGTCATTTATCAGAGATACCGACATTTTAAGAAGCTGATAATCACCGTATTTTTCAGCCGATGCATCAAGTCTTGCTCCATATAATTTTCCAAGCTTGTAATTAAGCTTTGAAAAATCAGGATATTTTTTACTGCAGGTAGTAAGAACAAATGGAAGCAATGCGTTTGCCGCAACACACTCTTTTTTTATGGGCAAATAAAAATTAAAAGAAATGAGTGTTGTCTTAAATCGGTCATTTCTTATGAATATTCCGTTTGCTCCTGCACCTAAATCAACTGTTTTAATAGCCATAATACATCTCCAAAAGTTAAATAGTATATAATACTCTATCCAAAGCATTTAAAATGGTAATTATTTTAAATTATACCATAATTCATACATATTTTACAACTATTATATGGAAATAAAATTGAAATTTTTATCAAAACGTGTTATACTGTTATTGTATTTATTCAGAAATTATAGAAAGGGGTTTAAAATGAAGGTTTCCAACAACCGTGGTCTTAGAATCCAGACACGAATAATTGTATCGGCATTACTGCTTTTGTTTCAAGTTGTTTTTTTCGTGGCATTAGCTTATGGTTATATCGGACGTTCCTCGTTTTTTTACGGTTTTACGATGGTTCTTGCTGTATTCACCGTTATTTTTATACTCAACCGTAAAGGTAATCCGGACCATAAAATCCCTTGGATTTTGTTTATATTGGTAGTGCCCCTTTTTGGTATCAGTATGTTCTTACTGTGGGGCGGTGGCCGTGTTTCCCCCGTTATTAAGAAGAAAATGCGCAAATGTGAAGCAAGATATTTGCGGTATTTGAACGATGACCCCGCAATTCGTGACCGCCTCGAGTATTACGATTTAATGCACGCACGCCAAGCCGATTATCTGACACGTGAATCGGGTTATCCGCTTTATGACAAGACCTCAACCAAGTTTTATCCTTCAGGAGAGGCGCTTTTGCCAAAACTGCTCGAAGAGCTTGACAAAGCAGAAAAATATATTTTCATCGAATTTTTCATCCTTGCCGAAGGCAAAATGTGGGATGATATTCACGAGGTTTTAAAGCGTAAAATCGACCAGGGTGTCGAGGTAAAAATCATTTTTGATGACTTTGGCTCCATCAAGCGCCAGAGAAAAGGCTTTATCCACCGACTTCGCAACGAGGGTATCGCTGTTTCAATATTCAACCCGATAAACCCCACCATGAATATTTTTATGAACAATCGTAACCACCGAAAAATCATCGTCATTGACGGAAAGGTTGCGATTACAGGCGGTGTGAATATCGGCGATGAATATATAAACTACATCGAGCGCTTTGGATATTGGGCAGACAGTGCTGTTATAATTAAGGGCAAGGCGGTAAAAAGCTTTGTTGCTATGTTCTGCACTATGTGGGACTTTATAAATGGAAGACACCTGCCGATTAAGGAATATTTTTCCGATGAAGCTACTATGGATGATGGCTTTGTAATTCCTTATTGCGACAGTCCGCTCAACGACAGGAATCCCGCCGAAGGTATTTATATGCAAATACTTAATACCGCACAAAAATATGTTTACATAGTTACTCCTTATTTGATTATTGACAATACTATGAAATCTATGCTTCAAATGGCGGCAAAATCGGGCATTGATGTGAGGATTATCACCCCTCATATTCCCGACAAAAAGTATGTTCACCCTGTCACACAATATAACTATACCGAGCTTTTGGAAGCAGGGGTTAAGATTTACGAGTTCACACCCGGCTTTTGCCACTCAAAGCTCTTTATTTCTGATGATAGTGTAGCTACTGTCGGCAGTGTTAATATGGACTATCGCAGCTTTGTTTTCCACTTCGAGTGTGGTGCTTGGATTTGCGATAATTCAACCGTTATGGATATAAAAGAACACTTTTTCAGCCTTATGGACCGCTCAAAAGAAGTAACACTTTCCCGTTGGAAAAAACGTCCAATACTTGTAAAATTTACACAAGCAATTTTACATTTATTTGCACCATTTATGTGATTGACAACACAAAAGTTTTTTAGTATAATGTACTTGAAGATTTAATAGCGTCTTGAAAGGAGCGTTTAATATGAAGGGTTTTTTAAAGATTTTTATGGCTATCATTGCAGTTTTAGCTGTGGTTGTAAGTGCGCTTGCAATTTTAGATAAGTTTAAGAACAAAAACCGTATCAAAGGCGATTATCTCGAGTGCAACACCGATGAATTTGCCGATGATGAAGATGATGAGTAATTTTTAAAATCAAAAAACAGCGGAGTGAAAGATTTCACTCCGTTTTTTTATTTGATGAAAAATGATTATCGTAATGTTACACTTGTAAATTAAGGGAATTTACACCGACATATTTACACGCCACTCCATTCATGATATACTAACTGCGGAGTTGACATTGACACAAAAGGAGCTGAAGCTATGCAATATATCATACCGTTTCTGATGTTGGCGCTTGTAGGTGGCGTGCATTATTACCTTGCACATCATATATGGCGTTTAGTTCGCCACTTTTTTCCGAAATTCCCACTTTATATTCCTATAATTTTCTTTGTTCTTATGACAGTTATTATGCTGTTTAGTATGATAAGACCCTTTGGCAGTGCTTTGCAGAGTGTTGTTTCCGCCATTGGTGTTTGTTGGATGGGTATTTTTATTTATTTAATCCTCTTTTGCCTTCTATCAGATTTTGTTGTTCTGATTCCAAGGTTATTAAGGCTTCTCTCAACCTCGCAAATAATAAAGCTTCGTGTTGTGGCGGGATTTTGTGCAGTTGTTCTTGCTATTTCGGTTTCAATTTATGGCGTTTTCCACGCTCGGCGTATTTACACGGTGGAATATAATGTAAGTGTCTCGGACTCGCCAACATCAGAAATGCAGGTTGTCTTGATTAGTGATGTACATTTAGGGGCGCTCGGCTCGGAAGAACGCCTTCATCAGACAGTCGAGGAAATCAACCTACTAAAACCCGATTTAGTCTGTATTGCAGGGGATTTTTTTGATACAGATTTCCGTTCTGTTAAAAACCCCGAAAAAGCTATTGAGACAATGAAAAAAATTCAATCACGCTACGGTGTCTTTGCCTGCCTTGGAAATCACGATTCGGGCAAAACCCTTTCATCAATGATGGATTTTTTCGACCGTGCAGGCGTGACTCTGCTAAAAGATGAATATGTTGTAATCGATGGCCGTTTGATTTTAGCAGGCAGGCTCGACAGCTCGCCTATCGGAGGGGCAGGTGACCTCAAAAGAGCAGAGCTTTCCAAGGTGCTGTCTGACACAGATTCGGCACTGCCTTTAGTAGTGCTTGACCACAACCCCGCAAGTATTGATACCTATAAGGGCGACGCCGACTTGGTGCTTTCGGGACACACCCACAAGGGTCAGATTTTCCCGGGTTCTCTCATCACAAACGCTATATACACCATAGATTACGGTTATACACGAACGACAAGCGGAACTCAAGTCATTGTGACTTCGGGGGCTGGCATTTGGGGTCCTCCAATGCGAGTCGGAACCAATTGTGAAATTGTAAATATCAATTTGAAGCTTTGATTTATAAAACGAAGAAAGGAAAAATTTTATGATTAGAAAAATTATTAAAATAGATGAAGAAAAATGTAACGGTTGCGGTGCTTGTGCCGCCGCTTGCCACGAGGGTGCAATAGAAATGATAAACGGTAAGGCAAAGCTTGCACGTGAAGATTATTGTGACGGTCTTGGCGACTGCTTGCCCACTTGTCCGACTGGTGCTATAACCTTTGAAGAAAGAGAAGCCCCCGCTTATGATGAAAAGGCAGTTTTTGCCGCAAAACAAAAAAAGACAGCGGCTACACTTCCTTGCGGTTGCCCCGGAACCAATTCAAAGGTCATAAAAAGGGAAATTTGCGATTTGTCTGAGCCTGTTTCCACAGTTTCTAAAAGTCAGCTTTCACAATGGCCTGTTCAAATCAAGTTAGTACCCGTGAACGCTCCGTATTTTGATGGTGCCAATTTGTTAATTGCCGCAGACTGTACAGCCTACGCATACGGAAATTTTCATAATGAATTTATACACAAGCATATCACGTTAATCGGTTGCCCGAAATTAGATGAGGGTGACTATACTGATAAGCTCGCCGCTATAATTTCAAACAATAACATTAAGAGCGTTACCATTGTGCGTATGGAGGTTCCTTGCTGCGGAGGTATTGAGAACGCCGCAAAGCGAGCACTACAGCAAAGCGGAAAATTTATTCCTTGGCAAGTCATCACCATTTCCACCGATGGAAGAAAAGTAGATTAAAAAACAAAGCGAGGTGAAATTCACCTCGTTTTATTTTTTCAATTTTTACATCAAGTCAATGTGTATAATAGATTATTTTGTGAGATAACTTGATATAGCATATACTGTTTGACCGTTATATTGAAGCCTCGACCAACCGTTTGTGCTTATTCCTGTACGTGTTAAATATTCACCGTTTTTAAGAGTATAAACAACCTGGGAATCTGTCACAGATGGCAAAGTCCTTAAATTCGTTTCACTTTTTGCAGTTACTTGTTCATTTACATCTTGAAACTCGGTCTTTATTCCATCATCAACAGGCGGTTTATATGAAAGGTCAGTTGTAAGATAACTTGTCACCGCATAGACTGTCCGACCATTAAAATCAAGTCTTGACCAGCCGTTTTTGCCAACACCCGTTCTTTTAATCACAGTACCGTTTTTCAAGACACCGACAATATCGAACTTGGTTCCCGCACCCGTTCTTAAGTTAACCTCATCCTTTGCTGTCACCTTTTCGTTGACATCTGTATATAACAATTCATTTTCGGTTTTCGGTGGTTTTGCTATTGTTATTTCTGCATTTTCATCTTTAGGGTTTTCTATATCTTTTTTAAAATACGACACTATCATATCGCAATTTCCCTCAACACCCGAAACAATACCTTTATTGGTATATTGCCACATATCGTATCTGCCATCATAATCAGGTTTTTGACTCTGTGGATAGGGCGGGTTTTTATATTGTGCTATCCATATTTTACATTTTTTGGCAATTTCTTCGGTGTTGAATGCTGTATCATCTGTAAGATCAACTTTTGAACCATAAAACATAGCATCATAGCCTGATTTTGCTATAACCTTTAAAAAACTTATTGCATTTTGTGTTCTTTGTTTTGCTGTCAAACTATACATTCGACTGTCACTATTTTTAAAGCCTTCGCAATCATAAACAACAGGATATGATATTTTATATCCTTTTATTACCGAAACAGTCCACTGCGCCTCTTCTTTAGCTTCATTTTGATTTATCGCCGTAGAAAAGAAATAAATACCCACAAGGATTCCAACCTTTTGCGCCTGCTGTATGTTATAATCAGCATTACTGTCACGATAGAGTTGACCGTTTTCAGCACGGTAACCTATACGAATTATTGCAAAATCTATTCCCGCATTTTTAACCTTTTGCCAATCTATTTTACCTTGCCATTTTGAAACATCAATCCCGTTTTGCATACCCTTCTTGATTTTTACTTCCGAAAAATCTACCTCTGCTCCGTCTTCATCTTGAACATTTTCAGTGTTTTCGGGGTCTTTTGCATCATCCTGTTGGGCAACACTAAAATCTGTGTTAACAGATGTACTGTTTTGTGTTTCTGCTTCTGTTTTTGTTTTTGTTTCTGCTTTTTCTTTGCAACCTACCATCAAAAAAGACAATAAAACCGCTAAAAACAATGACGTGATTTTTTTAACACTAAAATACATTTTTCAACCCCCCTTTTTACTCCAAATGTCCAAAATAATCATCTAAACCTTGATAATCTACATATTCATTGTAAACATAATGCGTAGGATAATTAAATGCATAGTAATCAAAATCATGCAAATATTCGTGAACCTTAAACAGGCCTTCCAAGTCATGAGCCTTTAAAGATTTTTTCCAAAGACTCAATGCTTCAGATAATTTTTGTTTTGAAGATTCATCTTTTACGGCAGAAATTATATAATTGAGCTCGTAATTCATTATCCTATCCATATCAAATTTACGCCGTTCATCACTTATAGGATCAGTGAATATTTCTTCACTTATTACATAATCCCAATAAACGCTGTCCTTTTCCTTTAAATGCGAAACTTCTGTTAGTAAGAAAAGTTCAATTTCATAATGCAGATTTCGAATTTTTTTCTTTACTATATCTGCTTCACTTTTATCCATCTCGTAAAGAACACGTGCTCTTTGAGTTTCAAAGAAGTCCTTGTCATATTCTTCAAGTTTTGAATCGTGTAAATAATATTTTTCATTTGTAAATGCTAATATTTCTTTATATGTACTGTTTGATATATAAAAATGCTTTTCTTCACCATTAGTTATGATGGCAATTTTAGATTTCACATACCTTGTATCATTGCACATTTTAATTTGAAAGAGACTTTTTTCTTGGCTGTTATAAAAATCAAATGTCCAATATGTGTTTATATCATCAAAATCCTCAAACTGTTCAGGCTCTCCCCAATATGTTTCTGATAATAATTCTATAAATTCCGTTACAGTCTCTTTGTCATCAATAATATATTGATTCTTTGATTTACTTACATAGCTTGTACCTATGATTTTAGATACATCATTTGGAAACAGTTCCGCAACCTCATCTGCCGCCGTACCGGTAAGTAATTCTTTTGCATTGACATAAAATTTTTTGATTTCTTCGATAATCGGTTCTCTGACTTCTTCTATACTACATGCAACCGTTGTTAAACAAATCAAAGCTGTGAGTATAATGCAAGCAACCCTTTTTCCTGTTGTGTTTATTAGGCGTAAAACACCTTTTTGATATTTTATAATATGTTGCATCTTGGTTTCAAATTCCGAGGAAAAGCTATGTGATTTTATCGAGCCGCCAACTAATTGAGCATCTATAAAAGCATTTTTTAATATTGCTCTTGTGCTATCCATAAAGCACCTCCGACAATTTATCTATCAATATTCTTTTTCCTCTTACAAGTTGCATTTTAACGGTTGCGGTTTTTTTGTTGAGAATATCGGCAGTTTTCTTTATGGAATAATCTTTGACATAATGCAAATATAAAACCTCGTTATATGGCGAGGGAATATCGGAGATTACAGATACAATTTCTTTATATTCAATACTGCTTACTAGGTTATCCAAGGCACTTTCATCTATAGCGTCTTCAGTTTCGTAAAGAGAAAGCTCTACTATTTTGGATGATTTCCTTATATAATCGTAAGCGGTATTTTTGGTTATGACTATCAGAAAAGATAATGTTTCCTTGCTTTTAATATCACCGATTGCCTTAATATTTTTTGCTATTTTAATAAACGCTTCTTGCAATATATCTTCTGCATCATTTTCATTTTTTGCAATTTTTAACGCCTGAAAAAACAACGCATTTTTATGTAAATGATAAATTGATTCAAATTTGTTTTTTTCATCCGCATTTAAGTCAACGGTAGAAAGAATAATAGATAACAAAAACCCACCTCCTATTATATAGAACGAAAATCAATTCGGTTTTGGTTACAAAACTATTATACAATATATTCGAGCAACAAACAAGCGGAGTGGAAATTCCACTCCGCTACTTTTTTACAAAAAAATAGGACCAGTGCGGGCACCGATCCACTAAAAACAATGGTATTTGTTTTTTTTCTACATTAATATTATATGCACTATTTTTTATTTTGTCAAGAAAAAATTTCACGTTGTGTGAAAAATCTTATACATTTTCTGAAGATTTGTAAAAAATTTCTATTACCTTTTTTATAAAATCATACGCCGATGAAAGGATTGAATTGTTTTTATAAAACTCTTTATGCTTAACTATACGGGTATCAAAAAGGTGTTTCAACTCTTTAAATGTGTGTTGTTGTGCCTTAATAGGTGCTATTTGTGAATACAAATAAAGCAATACACAAAAATCGTTAATAATCGGTTTGGACATTTGCTTATTTATTGATGGGTTTTTAATTCCTTTTTTGCCTAAAAACGCAGAGACTTTAAATTCAGCATCAAAAGACAAATCAGGTGTTTTTACCAAATCAATTAATAAACAATTGTTATGAGCTGCTGCATTTCGAAGTAACCTTACCGGATTTATCAGATAGAAATATTCTCCCTTAAAATTATCTTTGTTGTTTTTTGAACAAAACAAATCTTTGTTTCTTGAATAAAAAAGTTTATATAATTCTTGAAAATCTTTAAAACTTATTATTTCTACAAAATTCCATATAGCAAAATCACTTTTATATTTTTCAACAAGATCTTTACAAGCTCTGCTATAAGATTTGTTTTTTATTTCGTTTTCAAAATGTTCCGGATTCAAAGCTTTAAAGGCCTCGATTATATCATAACCATCTTCTTCTGATTTATTAAAATCTTGCAAGAGTTTAACCTTTAAATAATGTTCTACATCAATAGCGATACTCAATATTTTCTTTCTTAACAAGGAATCAATCGTTGCTAAATCGCGCAAATATGCAAATTCTAGATTTAAATATTGCCCTTTGTTGTCTCCCGTATTATATTTATCGTATAATTTGCCATATGCTTTCAATTTAAAATAATATGTATTATTACACAAATACTCGATCGCAAAATTTTCATCTTCAATATTAAATTTTATTCCTTTATTTTTCATATGTTCTACTTGACTTATAACGTCAAGCTTTTGTTTGCGTTCCATTATATTAGGCTCACCTCTTGGCATATTATACCATACTTTGACTCTATTTTCAACCAAAGTTATTTTTAATTGAAATTGGACTAAAGTTAAAAGCATACGCAAAATAAGAATAGAAATTGAGATGTTTTCTCTCTTTTTGTGAGTTTCAAATAGAATATCCTCTCACACATATTAAAATTGCAAAATAAGAATTTATATGTTAAAATGATTACAGACTAATTTTAAAAGGATATTTTATGAGAAATATAAATTTGGGTGAGATTTTGTCCCCTGCGGGAAACGAGGAAATGTTAATAGCGGCGGTGAGAAGCGGCGCTGATGCGGTTTACTTGGGTGCAAAGGATTTTTCAGCACGCAGAAACGCTGAAAACTTTTCTTTAAGTGAGCTTAAAAAAGCCATCGACTACTGCCATATCAGAGGGGTCAGAGTATATCTCACCCTCAACATTTTAATAAAAGAAAACGAGCTGGAAAGCGCCTTTAATTTAGCGAGAGATGCTTATAACTTGGGCATTGACGGAATTATTGTCGAGGATTTAGGACTTGCCCGGATTTTACACGAAAAAATACCCGCTTTGCCGCTTCACGCTTCGACTCAGATGTCGGTACACTCGGTGTCAGCACTGCCCGTTTTAAAAAAGCTTGGCTTTTGCCAGGTGGTAGCCGCCAGAGAAATGTCTAAAGCAGAGCTTCAATTGATCTGCGAAAAGGCAAAGGAATTAGATATTACGATCGAGGCTTTTGTTCACGGCGCACTTTGTATGTCGGTGTCGGGACAATGCCTGCTTTCTGCCTTTTTAGGCTCTCGAAGCGGAAATCGGGGACTTTGTGCAGGACCTTGCCGACTCCCTTTTAATGTAAAGGGCGGTACAGGCTATGATTTAAGCCTTAAAGACCTTTCCCTGCTCGATTACATAAAAGAGCTTTACCAAATGGGCGTTCGCTCCTTTAAGATTGAGGGCAGAATGAAGCGCCCCGAATATGTTGCATGTGCAACCTTTGCCGCAAAGCAGGCACTAAACGAGGGAAAAGCCGACCAAAACATTTTAAAAACACTTAAAGATGTTTTTTCCCGCCAAGGCTTTACCGATGGCTATTACACCGACAATTTAGGAAAAAATATGTTCGGTATCAGAACGAAAGAGGATGTTCTCTCGGCTAACAACGCCTTTCCACAACTACACGAAATTTACAAGCGTGAAAGACAGTCAGTAGAGCTTGATTTGTCCCTTGAAATAAAAGAAAACAAAGAAATTTCACTCACACTTTTTGATGGAAAAAATACGGTGACCGCTCTCGGCGAAGTGCCAAAAGCCGCCCAAAACAAGCCGATAGATAAAGAGTCGGCACTCAAAAACATTTTAAAATTCGGTTCAACTCCTTATTTGCCAAAAAATGTAAAAACCGAAATTGAAGATGGGCTTTTTGTAAGTGCAGGTGAGATTAACGCATTAAGGCGTAAGGCTTGTGAAAAGCTCGATATAGAAAGAGCAAAACTTTCACATACCCCTTCAAGCGCCGAATATTCACCTCTTATTTCTTTCGGGAGTGAAAGGGGCGCAAAACCAAAGGTATATGCAAGATTTGAAAATGCTTCTCAAATACCCGACAATCTTGATGGAATTGATGCGGTAATCTATCCGCTTGAAAACAATCCCGAGGATATAAAGGATATTAAAATTCCGATAATTGTAGATATTCCTCGTGGAATTTTGAGCGAAAGCATTATTTCAAAGCGACTCACGTTATTTAGAAAAAATGGTGTCATCACCTGCCTTTGTGGAAATTTGAGCGCTGTTACAATCGCCGAAAAAGAGGGCTTTAATATAATCGGTGACCAAGGGCTTAATATCGCCAACAGTGAAAGTCTCAAAACCTTGAAATCACTCGGAATTTCAAGCGCTGTCATTTCGGCAGAGGAATTGCTTGAGGATATTAAATTACTGAAGGGCGATGTAGAAAAAGGCATTGTAGCATACGGTAATATCCCGCTTATGCTTTTTAAAAACTGTCCTTTAAAAAACGGAATATCCTGTAAGGAATGTGACAAAACAGGGGTACTTACCGACCGAATGGGAATCACCTTTCCCGTACGGTGCAGACTCGGATATAGTGAGCTTTTAAATAGTCTGCCGATTTGGCTCTTTGACCGACAAAATGAGCTTTTGGGCCTTGACTTTATAATCCTTTACTTTACCCGTGAGGATAAAGACGGAGTAAAATCTGTTTTGTCAGCCCTCAAAAACCACTCAAAACCCAACACACCTCATACAAGAGGACTTTATTATCGAGGTACTATATAGTAAAAATCAGTAAAAGCTTGTATTTTTACTTGTGATATTATATACTATAGTTAATAAGGATAGGAGGAATTACTATGCCTACAAAAGAGAACTTTAAATTTGAAACCAAGCAGGACAACTTATACCTGCGTGTGTCGCACGGACATTTTGCCACAAGCAACAGTCACAGTAACTATTACATCGATGTTGCGGCGCAAAAATCCCGTCTGTCAGAGGCAAAGGCTGTCGCCGAAGCGCTTCGTTCCTACTACTACAGCAATACAATCGTTGATACTATTCTTTGCCTTGATGGTACAGAGGTAATAGGTACCTGTCTTGCCGACAGCTTAACACGAGCTGATTTTATCAATATGAACGCTCATAAAACAATTTATGTTGTGACTCCCGAGTCAACAAACTCAAGTCAGCTTCTTTTCAGAGACAACCTTATTCCGATGATTGCTAACAAACACGTTCTTATTTTAGCGGTATCGGTTGCAACCGGCAGAACTGTTGAAACAGCAGTTGATGCTATTCGTTACTATGGAGGAATGGTTGCAGGCATTTCGGCAATATTTGCAACTGTTGAAAACTGTGCGGGCTTCCCTGTTCGTTCGGTCTTTAATCCCAAGGATATACCTGATTACCACGTTTGGTCACCAAACGAATGTCCCCTTTGCAAAGAGGGCAAAAAAATCGATGCACTTATAAACTGCCACGGTTTCTCAAAGCTTTAAAAAAGCCAAACGCTCGGAAGAAATGACTTTCGAGCGTTTTTCTTTCTATATTCATTATAATATAACAGGTTGTATTTGCTCACCTTTTAGTGCGTGTTCCACAGTTTTTGCAACAAGGGAAAAGTCGCATACAAGAGAGTTGTTTTTTGAAAAAGGGTCATCCTGCTTATATGGGGTAAAATAAATATTTTTTGTATTATGAAGGAGACCTATATTTTTAGCGGTAGCGCCCAAAGCATCGTTAGTCGCAATGCTTAAAACCACCGGTCCGTTATTGCGAAGATGCGCCTTGACCGCCATTGTGACAGGCGTATCGGTAATACCGAGCGCCAATTTTGAAATTGTATTTCCCGTACAAGGTGCCACAACAACTATATCGAGCAGATTTTTAGGTCCTATTGGCTCGGCATCCTTTATAGTCGATATGATTTCGTTCCCTGTGATTTCTCTTACCTTCTTTTTCAAATCCTCGGCTTTTATAAATCTTGTATCGGTGCTAAAAACCACCTGTGACATAATAGGAATTATATTATATCCCGCTTTTGCCAGACACGTTAAAGCCTCTAACGATTGCTTCAGGGTGCAAAAGGAACCACAAAAAGCATATCCCAAAGTAATATTGTTCATATTTTCACCCTTTATTCTATGAATTTATAATTTGCATTACAGTTTTGAATAGAATTTCCGCCGCTGTTCTCATTGCGGTTTTCATCGGTAATGCAGGTGCTTTTATAGCATTTAATCCGCAGTCCTTGGCATACTCTAAATCAAAACCGCCAAAGGTCGATAAATCTATTATCAAATCACATTTTATGTCTTTTAATTTTTCGTTTCCTATTACCTTTGCATCCACCGTATTAAAAATAATGTCAAAGTCACAGCTTGCTTGGTTTAGACTGCTTGTATCTATGTAGTCAAAACCGAGAGCTGAACTCATCGCAAAATCTTTTGTTTTTCTGGCACTTATTGTGACATCTGCGCCGAGTGACTTTAATCTGTCAGCCAAAATTTTGCCTACTCGACCATAGCCTATCACTAAAATTTTCGATCTCCAAAGTGTGAAATCGGTGTTTTCAATGGCAAGCTTTATTGCTCCTTCGGCTGTGGGCACTGCGTTGAGGAGTGCATAGCTGTCAAGAGCGCCAAAATCAATATTGTTTTTGTTCTCGAAAATATAATTGCAACTCAAAACAAGCTTGTCGTTGTCAATTCTTTTTCCTATTTCAGAAAGCAAAATTTTCCTGTCTGTCAAAGGACAAAAAACCGTTTTTTTATCCTTTGAAGTGGGTATTGGAAAAATCACTATATCCGAGGTTTCAATTTTTCCGTTGTCCTTTTCAAAAAGGCCTAATGTATCGACAAAAAAGCCTTCATTTTCTAACTTTTTCTTTAATACTATAAGTCGATTATCTCCGCCTACAAGTGTGATTTTTTTCATTAAATACACCTTTATAAAATAAAAAATCGAAGCATAAAAAACTGCTTTTACTACAGTTTATGCTTCGGTTTTTATTTAGTTAAAATTTCGTAGAAGTATTGTCAAATCTTTTTCGTTATTTATTTGTGGATTTTTAATTACCTCGCTTAAAAGATACTCTAAAGCCTCGCCGATTTTTTCTCCCGAAAAACCGAGCTTTATCAAATCTTTGCCGCCAAGCTTTAAATCGGAAATCAAATACGCTTCAGCATTTTCCGTTATTTCACCGAAAAGCTTCTCGGTTTCTGCCACTTTTCCACCTTTAGCTTTCAAATAAAAAAGGTAATCTTGGAAAATTTCTTTGTCGCTTTTTCTTAAAAGCTCCTTTATTTCCGCTTTCGATACCGGAATTTTACCATTGCACAAAAGCGTCATTTTTGCGAAATATTCTTTTTCCTTGTTAGAGAGCTTTAATTCCTCGACTGCCCTTTGTATATCCGAGCTTGAAAGATAGAAAAAAAGAAAAAAACATAGCTTTTTATTGCTTTTACATTGCCTTATGACTTCAAAATCGGGTGTTTCCAGAAGCTTTAAAAAGGAAAAACCGCCTTTGTTTATAAGCGGGGCTATCGCCTTTAAATTATCACCCAATACCGCTTTTTTTAGCTCCGCCGCAATTCTTTCTCCGCTTATATTTCTAAGCGTGTCGGACAAAAGAAGTGCCGCCTTTTCGGTTTCTTCTTCAATTTTAAATTCTAAAGTTGCCGAAAATCTGTAAAGGCGCAAAATCCGAAGTGCATCTTCGGAAAAACGCTTTTCAGGGTTTCCGACTGCTCTCAAGAGACAGTTTTCGAGGTCCTCTTTTCCGCCGAAATAATCACAAAGCCCCGTTTTCTCATTGTATGCCATAGCGTTTACGGTAAAATCTCTCCTTGCCAAATCCTCCTTTAAAGATTTTACAAAGGTGACATTTTCGGGATGTCGATGGTCTTGATACTTACCCTCTGTTCTGAAGGTCGTGACCTCTACAGGCTCTTTTTCTACCATCACGGTTACAGTACCGTGCTTAATCCCTGTCGGTATGGTTTTTTCAAAAAGCGATATTACTTCTTTCGGAGTAGCCGAGGTTGTTACATCAAAATCGTGTGGCTCTGCTCCCAAAAGCATATCCCTGACACAACCGCCCACAATATACGCTTCAAACCCATTTTTAAGGAGAGTGTCAATAACATATTCTATTTTTCTCGGTATTTCAAACATTATTTTACTTCTCCTTTCAAAAAAAGGTTTATTTTTTATGCCCAAAGATATATAATAAGAGGTGAGGTGTTTTTAAAGTGAAAAATTTAAGAGCAGAAGATAAAATTATTACTAACGTAAAATATATTCATATGATTGGTATTGGTGGCAGCGGTATGTGCCCGCTTGCCGAAATACTTCACAGCAAGGGCTATATACTTACGGGCTCCGACAATAACGAAAGCAGTAACCTTTCTCGAATCAAAAATCTCGGTATAAAGGTCTTTATGGGACACAACCCCGAAAACATAAAGGGTGCCGAGCTTGTGGTTTACTCTGCCGCAATAGGCGAAGACAATCCCGAAATTGTGGCAGCCAAAGAAATGGGTATTCCCACGATGGAGCGAAGTCATCTTTTAGGTGCGCTCACACGCTATTTTGATAATGTAATCGGTGTTTGCGGAACACACGGTAAAACCACCGTTACCTCTATGATAACACAAATTCATCTTTTCGGCAAGAAGGAACCTTATGCTGTAATAGGTGGCAGACTTCCGATGATAAACTCCAACGGAATTGCGGGAAAAAGCCAAACCTTTATTTGCGAGGCTTGTGAATTTGTAGATACATTTTTGCAGATGACACCCGATGTTGCGGTACTGCTCAACATAGACAACGATCACCTCGATTATTTTAAAACTATGGACAATTTGGTGCTTTCCTTCCACAAGTTTTTAAAAATGTCCAAAACCGCATATATAAACGGTGATGACACTTTATGCCTGAAAGCTGCAGAGAATATTGAAGCACAAATTATCACCTTTGGCTTTGGCGACAAGAACGATTTTTATGCCGAAAATATTCACCCCGGCAAATTTGGCTTCTGCTTTGATGTGATGCACAAAGGCAACAAGCTTATATCGCTTTGTCTTAAAGCGCCGGGCAGACACAATGTTTTAAACGCAATTGCCGCTACCTCAGTATGCTTTAGAGAGGGTATTGAGACACAAGTTATTAAGGAAGCTCTCGAAAGCTTTACGGGAGCCGGCAGGCGCCTTGAGTTTTTGGGCGAATTTGAGGGCTTTACTTTAGCCGATGACTATGCTCACCACCCCACCGAAATAAAAGCTACTCTTTCTGCCGCAAAGGAGCTTTCCTATAAGCGTGTAATTGCGGTTTTCCAACCCTTCACCTTTTCACGTACCGCTCTTTTAAAGGATGAATTTATTGATGCCTTGTCGATAGCAGATAAGGTCATTTTAACTCCCATTATGGGCTCACGTGAGGTGAACACCTATAACATTTACTCCGAAGATTTGGCTGAAAAATTACCCGATGCTATAATAGTTGACGGTTTTGAGAATATTGCCGATAAAATAATTGAAACCGCAGAAAGCGGTGATATTGTAATCACTATGGGTGGCGGAGATATTTATAAAGCTGCCTTTATAGTAAAGGAGAAACTATCTTGACACAAAAGCTTTACGATATAGACTCTTATCTGTCCGAATTTACGGCAAAGGTTATCTCTTGTACAGAGGATAACGGACTTTTCAAAATAATCCTCGACAAAACCGCCTTTTTCCCCGAAGCCGGCGGTCAAAAAAGCGACAGAGGTACGCTTGACTCGGCTTGTGTTTTGGATGTGCAAATAGAAAACGAGATTATAACCCACACAACCGATAAACCCCTTTCTGTCGGTGAAACTGTAACGGGTAAAATCGATTTTGAGCGCCGCTTTGACTTTATGCAGCAACATTCGGGCGAGCATATACTTTCAGGGGTTGCTAACCGCCTTTTCGGCTGTGAGAATGTTGGCTTTCATTTGAGCGAGGAAATCGTAACGCTCGATTTCGATATTCCTCTAAATTCGGAGCAAATCGAAAAAATCGAGCTTTTGGGTAACAAAGCGATTTTTGCAAATGAAAATATAAACTGCTACTACCCCGATGAGACTGCCTTGAAAAATCTCAATTACCGTTCTAAAGGTGAGCTTTCAGGCGCTGTTAGAATCGTAGAAATTGAAAACACCGATACCTGTGCTTGCTGTGCGCCCCACGTAAAAAGCACGGGCGAAATAGGACTTATCAAGATTTTGTCTTTTTCAAAGCTTCGTGGCGGAGTAAGGCTCGAAATCAAATGCGGACTTCGTGCGCTTTCGGACTTCAAACTCAAGCATACCGAGCTTCAAAAAATTTCACAAAAGCTTTGCGTAAAACCGCAGGAAGCCTTCTCAGCATTTGAAAAAAGTATGTCAGAGGTCGCTTCTTTAAAATTTAAAATCGGCGCATTAAAGCGTGAGGGCTTTTCAAAATACATAGACAACTCTTCCGAGAATACAGTTTCTGCTATTTTTGAAACCGACCTTGAAAACAAGGATTTGCAGTATTTAGCCGACCTTTTATACAAGGAAAAAGGCGGTATTCGTGCAGTTTTTTGCGAAAATCAAAGTGGCTATGCTTTTGCAATTTGCGGAAATGAAAATTTAGAAGACCTTTTTACAGCCTTTAAAGAGAATTTCCAAGTTAAAGGCGGAGGCAGAAATGGTTTTGTACAAGGCTCTGTATCTGCCGAAAAGTATGATATTGAAAAATTTTTCAGCTCTTATATCATATAGCAACGTTTTTATATGTTTATAAAAAATTTACTTTAAAAATCAGTTGATTAGTGATATACTTATTGTATCTATTATTTATGAGGGATAATTGTTTATGAATTGGACTGAAATTACCGTTAAAGTACCGCTTGATTTTTGCGAACAGGCTTCGGCTATTGCTAATATGACGGTGCCTTACGGAATTTATATTGAAGATTACTCTGATTTGGAAACCTCTGCTTTGGAAATTGCCCATATTGACCTTATTGATGAGGATTTAATTAAGCAAGACCGAGAAAATGCAATTATTCACATTTATATTTCAGAATGTGACAATGCGGCGGAGGCTCTCGAATTTTTAAAGGAAAGACTAACTGCAGAAAAAATCCCGTTTACAGTCGGTTCTGTCGGAGTTGAGGATACCGATTGGAACGAAAATTGGAAAAAGTATTTCCACACGATAGAAATCGGCGAAAGATTAGCAGTAGTTCCAAGTTGGGAAAATTACGACAACAAAGACTTGAGAACCGTGCTGTCTATCGACCCGGGCGCCGCTTTTGGCACAGGTACGCACGCTACAACTTCACTTTGTCTTGAAATGCTTCAAAGCAAGATAACAAACGATGTAAAAATGCTTGACATTGGTTGCGGAAGCGGTATTTTAGCATTATCGAGCGTCCTTTTGGGAGCAGAGAGCGCTGTCGGTGTTGACATTGATGCTCAATCGGTCAAAACCGCAAAGGAAAACGCCGAAATCAATCATATTTCAAACAAAACCGAATTTATCGTGGGCGACCTTGCCGACAAAATAAGCGGTAAATTTGATATTATCTGTGCTAACATTGTGGCTGATGTAATTATTCGCTTGCTACCTGATGTGTCACAATTTATGTGTGAAAATGCAACACTTATCATTTCTGGTATTATTGACATCAGAAAAGATGATGTTTTAAAAGCTATTAGCGATAACGGTTTTGTTGTGACCGAAGAACGCTACAAGGATAATTGGTGTGCATTCGCTCTATCTAAAGAATCCAAACTTTAAGCAACATTAGAAAGGAAGATATAATGCTTGAATTTGAACAACTGAAGTTAAGGCTTCTTTCTAATGAAGCCGAGGTTCGTGACCTGAAGGATGCTTTGGGCTATGACCATTTAGTTCGTGAGATTGAAGAGCTTGAAGCAAAGGCATCGGCTCCTGATTTTTGGGATAATATGGAAAATGCTCAAAAAATCCTTCAAATTACGGGCAAGAAAAAGGCTACAGTTGAGACTTATGATAAAATTTGCATCACCTATGATGATTTGCAGGTGCTGATAGAAATGGGCGATGAGGAGGAGGATTTATCTCTTATCGAGGAAATTGAAACCACCCTTTCAGAGCTTGAAAATAATTTAGCCGCTTTAAGACTTCAAACCTTGCTTACAGGTGAATATGACAAAAACAATGCACTTCTCACCTTCCACGCAGGTGCAGGAGGCACAGAGGCTATGGATTGGGTTTCAATGCTTGTACGTATGTATAACCGTTGGACAGAGCGCCACGGTTTTAAGGTAAGCCTTCTTGACTTTTTAGATGGCGATGAAGCAGGGCTTAAAAGCGCCACACTTCATATCGAGGGTGAAAATGCCTACGGTTATTTAAAGAGTGAATCAGGCATTCACCGACTTGTACGTGTCTCTCCCTTTGATGCTTCGGGAAGAAGACATACCTCCTTTGCTTCACTTGAAGTAATGCCTGAAATTGCAAATGATGCCGACATAGAGATTAAAGAGGATGACATCAAAATGGATGTTTTCCGCTCATCAGGTGCCGGCGGTCAGCACATCAACAAAACCTCATCGGCAGTTCGACTCACCCACATTCCTACAGGTATTGTGGTTGCTTGCCAAAATGAGCGAAGCCAATTTCAAAATAAAGAGCAGGCACTTCGTATGCTTAAATCAAAGCTACTCGAAATTAAAGAGAGAGAGCATCTTGAAAAAATTGAGGATATCAAGGGCGTTCAAAAGGATATTGCTTGGGGCTCGCAAATCCGCTCCTACGTATTTATGCCCTATACTTTAGCTAAAGACCATCGGACAGGCTTTGAATCAGGTAACATAAACGCTGTTATGGATGGAGACCTCGATGGATTTATAAACGCATATTTAAAAGCCGCCTCAAAGGGAACACTTAAAGACGGCGAAGGAGAAGAATTATGAAAAGAATTTTAAGTTTAATTTTGTGTCTTGTGACAGTATTTTCACTCGCAGGCTGTAAGGATGAAAAGAAAACCGAAGAACCTGCAACAACCACTTCTAAAATCGATATCGAACCCAAAAAAGATGGTCTGCTTTACTCCTCTTTAAAGCTTGAGGACTATGTAAAGCTTGGCACCTATAAAGGTATCGCTGTAGATACTTCCTCTGCTGATTTTAAAAAATATTATGACTCTGTTATTGAAAGCGATGTTTCAAATAACGACTTTTACAAGAAAAACACAACTGGCAAAGTAAAAGATGGCGATGTTGCAAATATTGACTATGTCGGCAAAATGGATGGCAAGGCTTTCGAGGGCGGAAGCTATGAAGGATATGACTTGACAATCGGTTCGGGCTCATTTATTCCCGGCTTTGAAACCGCTCTTATCGGCAAGTCTATCGGCAAAACCTATGACATTGACCTCACCTTCCCCGAAGATTACGGCAACGAAGAGCTTAATGGTAAGGATGTAGTTTTCACAGTTACCATCAACTATGTTAAAACCGAAACTGCTTTGAAGCCCTCTGATTACTATAAAAAATTAGGCTTTAAAACCTTAAAAGAGTATGAAGACAGTACAAAAGAAAGCGCTATTAAAAATTATCTTTTAGACAAGGTTCTGTCTGTAAGCGTAACCGTTAAATATCCTGAAAACGAGCTTAAATATTTGACTGCTTGTTATATGAAGATGATGTCCGACCAAATCACTGCACAATATAACACCTCTTTAGAGGATTACCTGGGCACTATGAATGCAAACCCTACTGAATACACGGAAAGTATTAAAACCGAACAAATCAAACCTACTATGAACAGACAGCTTGTTATTTACGGTATTCTTCAAAAGGAAAAGAAGGAAGTAACTGTCGAAGAGGTTAACGCAAAAATAGATGAAGCAGTCAAAGAAAATGTCAACAATATGACCGCCGAAGATTTAAAAAATTATTTCGGAGAGTATTATTTCGAATATTTAGTAGCATTAGATAAGGCTCTTGATATTATTTATTCCAACGCAAAAATTTCTTAATATATTTTGAATGGGCGAACTAAATGTTCGCCCGCTATTTTTTGAAAAAGGAGGTTTTTATATGCAACTGAAAATTCAAAACGGTGTAGTTGAGCTTTCGGGCGAAACAATTTTAAGTGATGTCAACTTTGAAATAAACGATAACTCCCGCATAGCTGTAGTCGGCAGAAACGGTTGCGGTAAAACCACCCTTTTAAAGCTGATTGCGGGCGAATACAGCATTTCAAAGCTCGACTCCGACAAAAGCTCCTTTTTTACCGTTTCCGAAAATACAAAAATCGGCACCTTGTCACAGGTGACTTTTTCTGATAATTCTGCCACTATGGTCGATGAAATCAGAAGTGCTTATTCCGATATTTTAGAAACAAAGAAAAAATTGGATTTGGCACAAGAGGAAATGGAGCAAAATGAAACATCAGAAAATATAAAAAACTACACTAATTTGCTCGACACCTTCAATAATTTAGGTGGTTTTTATTTCGAAAAGGAATATGAAGCGGCTATTAAAAAATTCGGATTTACAAATGAAGAAAAAATGCGCCCTTTGTCAGAGTTTTCGGGCGGACAACGTACCAAAATTGCATTTTTAAAGCTGCTTTTATCAAAGCCTGACATTTTACTTCTTGATGAGCCGACAAACCACCTTGACATTGAAGCGATGGAATGGCTTGAAGGCTATTTAAAAGACTATAAAAAAGCCTTTGTTGTAGTTTCCCACGACAGAATGTTTTTGGATAATGTGGCAAAAACGGTTTACGAAATCGAGTACGGAAAAACCTATAAATACAATGGCAATTACTCTGCCTTCTGCGAGGGCAAAAAGCTGCTTCGTGAGCAGCAAAAGAAGGACTATTTAGCTCAGAAAAAGGAAATCGAAAGACTCGAAAATTTAGTCGAACGTTTTCGCTATAAAGCGACAAAAGCATCTATGGCACAGTCGAAATTAAAACAGATTGAGCATATAGTGCCGCTTGAGTCTCCCGAAAGAGCCGACACTAAAACATTTAAGGCTGACTTTTCGCCCGATGACATCGGCGTTAAGGATATGCTTATGGTAAAGTCTTTGACAGTAGGCTACAACACACCGCTTTCTACTGTTGATTTAGAAGTACACTGTGGTGATAAAATCGGAATAATCGGTGGTAATGGACTCGGAAAATCGACCTTTATTAAAACCCTTGTGGGAGATGTGCCGGCACTTTCGGGCAGTTTTCGTTTTGCCGAACGTGCTACAATCGGCTATTTTGATCAGCAAATGGCGGAATATAAAAGCAGTGACACCGTTTTAGATGATTTTCAAAAAGCCTTTCCCCACCTTTCGGAATATGAAGCAAGAAGTGCCTTGGGTGCCTTTCTTTTTACAGGGGAAGAAGTTTACAAAACAATCGATGTTTTATCAGGCGGCGAGCGTGTACGTTTGGCGCTCTGTAAAATTTTCAAATCAAAGCCCAATTTTTTAATCCTTGATGAGCCAACAAACCATATGGACATTGTGGGTAAAGAAACGCTTGAAGAAATGCTTAAAAATTATAGTGGCACCTTGATTTTCGTTTCCCACGACCGCTATTTTATAAAACAGGTTGCAAGCTCTGTTCTCGATTTCAAAGAGGGAGAAACCACACTTTACCGTTTCGGATATGAGGAATATCTTTCCAAAAAGGTGATGCCCGTAATTGAGGATATAAAAACAGAAAAAAAGGGGAAAACAAAGAAAGGCTTTACCACGCCCTTAAAGGAAAAGGCAAAACGAGAAAAAGCGCTTAAAAAATGTGAAGAAAAGATTTCTCTTTTGGAGGAGAAACAAAAAACTCTTGAGGAAGAACTTCAAAATCCTGAAAATCTTTCGGATTATATCAAGCTCTCAAGCTTGCAAAGTGAGCTTGAAACCACAGAAAATGAGCTTTTGAGCTTAATGGAAGAGTGGGAAATTCTTTCGGTAAAAGTTGACACAATTTAAGATATATGATAAAATGATACCGCTAAAGCAAAGGTAAGCGGTATCTTTTTTTAAGATTTAAACCGGAATAGAGGTGCAACTCCTCTGCGAACTCGTCGCCGTAATTTATGAATGGTACATTTCATTATGTCACTGCTTTTTGTGGGAAGGCTAAATGTACCGAAGAATAGTGCCGTATTCTTCACATAATAAGTCGGAATACTCGCCGTTTACTTATCAGTACAAAATGCCACGAGTAATTGGCTGTGTATTACAAAGCTTTAAAGGACAGATGTATTGTACCCTTTTTTGTCTTTTATGCACTCCTTTTGTATTGATAGTTGGTTTGGCTACAATACAAAAAGGAGTTTTTTTAATGAAAAAGAAGAGTTTGATTATTATTTTAAGTGTGGTGTTGGTAGCACTTATCGCACTTTTCGGGTCGCTTTACTTCAACAATAAAAACGATGAAAAAAAAGACCCCAAAACATCACAATCGCAAAATGATGACTCACAAAGCGAAAAAGAAGAACAAGGCACTAACATTACCGTTAAGGTAGTTTTAGAGGACAAAACTGAAAAGGTATTTGAAATAAAAACCACCGCCACTACTTTAGCCGATGCACTATTGGAAGAAAAGCTTATTTCAAAAGAGGAATACGATGCCGGTTTTTACTCCACTATAAATGGTATTAGAGCTGATTATACATTAGATGGAATGTGGTGGTGCTTCTACACAAACGGTGAAATGGCAACAACAGGAGCTAACGAAATCGCTCTAAGCGAAGGTGACAGCTTTGACATTGTCCAAACACCCGCATAAGCTTTACGAGTTAATTCTATTATGCCTGTTTGGTGTAATAGCCTATATATCACAGATGGTTATGTCGGCACTTCCCAACATAGAAATTGTGACCTTGCTTTTTATTATTATAACTCGCCGATTCGGAATAAAGGCACTATCCTCGGTTTATGTCTTCGCCTTTTGCGAAATACTGACCTATGGTTTTCATATCTGGTCAATAAATTATCTCTATGTCTGGACAGTATTAGTGCTGATAATTTTACCGATTAAAAAAATCGATAATGTATTTATTTATACCTTAATAGGCGGTATTTTCGGGCTTTTGTTCGGCACGCTTTGCTCGATACCCTATTTTATAATAGGTGGAATATCATTTGGTGTTTCTTATATACTTACAGGCATTTCCTTCGATTTCCTACACCTTTTTGGAAATACAATAACAATATTTTTCCTTTACAAACCGCTCACTATGGTTATGAATAAAATAAAGCTATAAAAAAACTGCATTTAGCAAATTGCTAAATGCAGTTTTTGTTTGACTGTTTTTTAAAAGCTTCTTTTATACTCTTTGTAATTTCCGTTGACAGCTGCAGTAAAGCCTATCAAGAGAGAATGAACAAGAGTCACAAGCAAAGTTGCGATAATTCCGCTGAATATGAGCGAGAACAAAATCGCAAAAATCATACCTGTAATAACAAGTCCCGTTCTCTTAAAGAAGCCACCAAATATTGAGAAAATCAAAGCAAATGCAAAACATCCCAAAATGAAATAATAAATCACAGAAATGATGCTTGTTATTGAAGAAGGAACCGTAAAAGATGAAAATTCCGAAGAAGATGATGCACTTGCAGAAGATTCTGCTGTATCAACTGCTGCAGAAGATACTGCGGCGCCTACAGAGTCGGTTTCCCCATCAGAATCGGTGGCAATCTCTTGAATTTTTTCTATGCTTTTACTTATGTTGTATATATTTTGGATAGAAACGTTTTCTTTACAATCCTTTAAAACTTCTATGGTTTCATTTAAAACCTTTAATTCATCAGCATCAAATTCATCCTCGTGCTTTTCCAAATACTCCTCGGCATCTTCGATACTTGTTGCCGCCTCTTCCTTCATTTCCTCAAAGCCATCCAAATCAGCACCTGTAACGATAAAGGCTACTGTGCCGATGGGAGTTTTTTCAAATGAAGTATTAACAGCAGTATAAGCGCTGAAAACAAGAGACGCTATCATAACAAATGTTAAAACAAGTGCAATAACAGAAAATACCTTTACCTTTTTAGGTGCTAATTGTGATATGTACTTTGACTTGCTAAGCATTACTCTTTGCTCTACCGGCTGT